>JACMJO010000566.1 GCA_014380605.1 Fimbriimonadaceae bacterium
ATTCTCGCCGCGATACTCTTCCCTGTTTTTGCGCAAGCCAAGACTGCCGCGAAGAAGACTTCCTCTCTCAGCAACGTTAAGCAGATGGGGACGTCGGTCGCCATCTACCTGGCAGACTACGACGACACTTTCCCCCGAGCCTTCGGTTATTACCCGGGAATCGGCCATATGTGGAATTATTGGCACGACGTTCCCGCCAACTGGCGCACGAACGATCCGACGTACGTTGAGTTTGCAAATGGTTCGGCCATCAACAACACGGAACCGTATCGCAAAAATCAATATCTGGTTGAACTTGCCGGGGGTTTCCCGTCATTTAATCCGCTTGGCGCTACTGCAAACACCCGTGCCAAGAAAGTGGGTTTGGCCTACAACGGCCTTCTACACTCCTACAACGCCACCTCTGTTGCCGCAATTTCCAGTCTTCCCCTGTTCACCCAGGTTGGTGGCCACTTGAACGCCGACGGTGCTGATACCGGACCATTGCCAGTTATGGGATGCTCCAACCCGAATACAGAATGTCGGTATCAACCTGCGAATGGTGCAACCTGCTCCAGCAATCCAAATGGTCAGTGGTCTTACTACTTCTACCCGAACGCCAAGCAGCAGTTGTATGGCAATACTCAGACCTGGGTATTCACCGACACTTCGGCTAAAGTTCGGCGGGTTGGTATGAACATCAACGGTAGAACCGACTTCAAGACGGATCCTTATACGAGATATCTTCCTGGAGCGATCGACAACTTTACCGCTTGGTATGACAACGGTTATTGCCACGCGATCTTGTTCCGGCCTGACTTCGACTTCTCGACGTGGGATACTGCGCCAATCGAGGCCCCTTAAACCATGCCTAAGACTAGAAGTCTGATACTGCTCGGAATTCTGTCAGTAGTCGTTGGAGGCTGCAGTAGCGAGGAGGCTCCCGTCGTGGGAGATAATCCAAACTCGGCCAATGCCGGCACTCCTCCGTCGGATGTTGCCAGCGGCCGAGCCAACGGGGGTCTTGTTCAAACCAAGAATCCACCGGGAACTGGTCGAGGCTCTTCGGGCGCCGACCTGTTGAAACAAGGCGGAGGATAGCTTCCCCAAAGGGCTTCTATGGTTTCCATTGAAGCCCTTTGCCTTGCCTAAGGTATTCTCGCTTCCCTAGCCCATGAGCGAACTCCTTCAGATCGGCAGCCCAAACTCGCGTCCTCGAATTCCGGCCTTGGACGAGCTGAATCTGAAGTTTTCGGACAGGGCTATCGAAGAGCTTGAGGAGATCAAAACTCATTATCCCGACTTGAAATCCTGCATCCTGCCCGCGCTTTGGATTGCCCAGCGCGAGTACGGCGGCTATCTAAGCGGCGAGGCGATTGCCGAAGTCGCTTCACGACTCCAAAGAAGCTATGCGGAAGTTGAGGGCGTAGCCACGTTCTACACGATGTACAACACGGCCCACAAGCCCGGCAAACACAAGATCGAGCTTTGCACCTGCCTGTCTTGCCACCTCTGCGGAGCCTATCGCCTTCGCGACTACATCAAAGCGAAGCTCGGCGTCGGCCACGGCGAGACGACGGCTGATGGGATGTTTACCATTGAGGAGGTCGAGTGCCTGGATGCTTGCGACCGGGCTCCGGTCCTTCAGGTTGGCGACACATACCACGGACCGGTGGACGATGCCGCGTTTGACCGGATCATCGAAGATCTTCGAGGTCGTGAGGAATCCACAGTTGTCCAAATGGCCGACGAGATCGTCAAAGTCCACCTGCGAAACGCGACCTGACATCCAATTGCCTGTTCATATTCTGTGCGCCATGTAACATTGGCCCGCAATTTGTTGTATCTTAACGTATTAGTTTTATTCGGTCGCTTGGCCGTCTTCCATAGCCACATTCCTCTGCATTAGCCAAATCAAATATTTCTTGGAGGAATCATATGGTCAAAAGAGCTTTTACTCTCATTGAACTTCTCGTCGTCATTGCAATCATCGCAATCCTGGCAGCTATCCTATTCCCGGTCTTCGCGCAGGCCAAAGCATCGGCTAAGAAGATCTCCGAACTCAGCCAAATCAAACAGATGGGTACGGGGACGCTGATTTACTGCGCCGACTACGATGATAATTTTCCCCTCGCCTATGCCGTCACCACTGGTGGCGTATGGCTTACCACCTTCTTGATCGAAGTCCCTGCCGATTGGCAGCCAGGATTCTCGCCTAGCTATTACGCAGAGAACTCGGTCCACGTCATGAACTCCACTCAGCCTTACATCAAGAACCTTGATATGCTAAGGAGCCCCGTTGGCAAGGATCGCACCATCACCGGCGCCGCCTATGCCAATCCCGCGGCTAAGCGATTTGCCACCGTGAACTATCAATTCAACGGCCTGCTCAACGCTTACAGCGCTACCGGCGTGAACTCACCCAGCCAGTTGCCAATGTACTCCCAGAACCGAGGCGACATGAACATCCGCGGCTTTGCGACCTCTAACCCTTGGCTATCCTGCCCCACTGCCAATGCCGCTTGTGTTTTTGTGCCCTCAAGTCCAACCTGCAATGGCTCGCAAGGAACTTACAGCGAAATGCTGTTCAACACGACTTATTCGCAGTGGATGCACACTAAGGGCCAGGTGATGGTCTACACGGACAGCTCCGCTAAGTGGCGAAACCTGAACGCCGCAGTCGGCCAGAGAAGCGACTATAAGACCAACATGTGGACTCGGTACCTCGCAAGCGGTGCTTCCGGCACCGAATGGCAAGACACCAACTTCTGTCACACCCTCCTGTTCCAGCCGGACTTCGACTTCGCCACCTGGGGAACTCCGATCGAGTATTAAGAATGCTTAAGAAGAATAGTTTGCTCTTTAGTGGATTGATCGCTGTTCTTGCTGTTGGTTGCGGCGGCGGCGAAAAACCGCCCGCGCCGGTCACGGGTGAAACCAAAACTGCTGACCAAGTCAAGCAAGAGGTTGGCGGTCGTGGCAAAGTGCGTGAAAGCGTCGAAGGAGTTGGAGGTCGAGGCTAGCCCAATTCCGTCGACACTAGGGCCCGCCCTTTTCGAGGGGGGCCTTTTCACATTTAGGACCCCGAGTGGCCACATCAGCACCTGATAGGGGAAAGACTGGGGGAACCACTTCTGCATTCTCGTACGTAGACTGAAAACTTATCGCCATTCTGTTAACTCCTCTGCTTTAGCCAAATCAAACATGTCTTGGAGGAATCATATGGTCAAGAGAGCCTTTACTCTTATTGAACTTCTCGTCGTCATTGCAATCATTGCAATCCTCGCTGCAATCCTTTTTCCCGTTTTTGCACAGGCAAAGGTCGCAGCCAAAAAGACCAGCGACTTATCGAATCAAAAGCAGCTTGGCACCGCCTTTAACATCTATCTTGCCGACTACGACGACCAATTCCCGCTTGGATATGCCGACACCGGTACTCCTACCGGAATGATCATTAGTAGCGCAATCGACACCCCTGCTGACTGGGACCTCACGGTTTCCGCTGCCTACCATAATGCCCGGAGGCACGTGTGGAGTAACACCATACAGCCTTATACCAAGAACAACGACATCCTCAAGAGTCCCGGTGCGAACGATTATCCGATTCCAGGTTGGGTCTATGGCGGGGTCAATGCGAATCGTGCAAGGGCCAACGTTAACTACAACTACAACGGACTATTGCACGCTTATTCGTCAACTGCGGTAGAGCGCCCAAGCCAACTTCGGCTCCTCACGTCGACTTTAGGAAACAGAAACTTCCAGGGCGCGGCGAGGACATCGCCAAACCTTCTTTGTGCTAACGGCTCTAACTGTCGGTTCCAGGCTCCAAGCGCAACCTGCTCCGGCAATACCGGGCAGTGGAGTTACATCGTTGCGAATCCGGGACCGGCGACAATGTGGATGTTTAGTCAGGGTGTCAATGCCGTGATGACAGACTCATCGGCAAAGTTCCAGAAAGTAGCTGGAGGAGTGACGAATGCCAGCGACTACCGACGCGACTTCTGGGCTCAATACAATGCCGGCGGCATCCCGAGATGGGTGGAATGGCAAGATCAGTGGGTATGCCACACGCTACTTTTCTCGCCCAGTTTCGACTTTGAGACGTTCGTGAACCCTGCTCAATACTAATGAAGTCCCTACTCCAACTATGTCTGATAACTGCCTGCCTTCTCTTGATGGTCGGGTGCGGAGAATCTGTCGACCCAACTGATGGTACCAAGCCTCCCGGCGAGTATCAGTCGGTGCCAACGGATGGATCAACCGGGAAAAGTAAAGTAGGCGAAGCCGAGGGCAAGAAGTAACTGTATGTCTGGCGGGCCCGCCTTGTTTGACAAGGTGGGCCCTGTTTGACAAGGTGGGCCCCGTTTGCCCAGAGGGTCAGCAAGACCGCAGAAAAAGTGAGAAAGGTTAGAAAAAGTCTCTGGTTGCGACTTTTTTGCCTTATCATGTAAACGATTGATTCTCGGTTCACAGCCGATTCCATAGCCACTCCTCTGCTTTTGCCAAACAAACATTTCTTGGAGGAATCCTATGGTCAAGAGAGCCTTTACTCTTATTGAACTTCTCGTCGTC
>JACMJO010000567.1 GCA_014380605.1 Fimbriimonadaceae bacterium
CAGTAGCATCGGCTTCCAGCCGATGTTTCCGTTGGGCATCTTGCCCAAGGGGTCCGGATTCCGGGGAATTCGTGGCCGGGAAGGACGCGCTGCCCATCGGCTGGAAGCCGATGCTCGCATGCCCCATCACCGCGCTCATCGGGTTCGACGTCCCCAAGCGATGCGCCTGCCCCACAACATTCTCAAACAGCAAAGCCGGCCCGCCCGCCTTCATCACCCGATCCGCAACCTCGGTGATCTCCAAAGTCGGGCTCAAAGGCTCCTTAACTCGCCTTAGCTCGCCCTTGGATTCCAAAACTTCGAGGAAATGCTGAAAGTCGCGATACGCCACTCCTAGAGTCTACGTCCTATGCTAGGCATTGCTCATCCACGGTAGGCATATTCGCTGCTACCAGCCATCTGGCGCCAAATCCTCATCAAAATGCTCCCGATCCTCGGCGTCTGGAATCTCCACCGCCTTCGCTCGCGCTACCCAATCCGCCGCCGAATCCGCATTCCCCCGCGCCCGCTCGATCCTGGCCATCTCCAAGTAACCATAGGCCAAATGGAAGTCCTCAAGGCCGTTCGCCCCGCACACATCGATCACCCGCCGGGCAAACCTCTCGGCCTCGCCAAACCGCCCCAGAAGCAGATACATATGAGCGATCATCCACTCTCCGATCGCCAAGTTCTTCGCATCCCCAACCCTGGACCAATGGAAGAGCGAAGCAAACGCCGACCGCTCCAACTCGTCGTCTCGCTCGGGCGAGCCGGGCGACTCGATCAGGCTCCAACACCGGTTGTAAAGCG
Organism: Fimbriimonadaceae bacterium; assembly: GCA_014380605.1. Lineage (GTDB taxonomy): Bacteria > Armatimonadota > Fimbriimonadia > Fimbriimonadales > Fimbriimonadaceae > 55-13. The sequence goes on from JACMJO010000567.1 coordinate 790, forward strand.
ACACTGCCAACTTCCGTTCAATCTCAGCGCTAATAATCTCGCTCATGCCGTTCACTATCGCCCCATCAAGTGGAGCGAGACTCAATCTTGAATCATTCTTGGCTAAGATGGTGCATATGCCACGCCAGGATTTTAAGCCGCCGAAGCTGAACCGCTTAATCCTCGCGGTGGCCAACGCCATTGTCCCGATGGCGCTCAAGGCTCGAAGCGTTGTTGGCGTGCGGTTTCGCGACGAGGATCTCGAGAAGCTAAAGAAACTAAAATCGGAGCGGCTGGTCATCCTCCCCAATCACCCAACCAACACCGAGCCCGTGATCCTCTTCAATTTGGGGCACAAAGTGGGCCAAGCCTTTAACTATGTCGCCTGCCGTGAGGGGTTCGACCATTTCGGCGGGCTTTGGGGTTGGCTCATCCAGCGGCTCGGCGCATACTCCCTGGTTCGCGGGGCCCTTGACCGTCCTTCCTTTACGATGACCAAGCAACTGCTTGCCAAGCCCGGAGCCAAGCTCGTGATCTTTCCCGAGGGCGAGGTCTATAGTCAGAACGACTCGCTTCTACCATTCCAATCTGGAGTCATCCAACTCGCATTTTGGGGTCTGGAAGAGGCTTTGGAGAAAGACCCGAAAGCAGATGTAAAACTCCTTCCCATAGCCGTCCGCTACACCTTTACCCAGGACATGACGACTGAGATATCGGAGTCCATCGAGAGACTCGAACGCGCGGTGGGTTTACCGATCGGCAAGGGCGAAGACGCTTATACCCGAGTGCGAAAAGTTGGCGAACTCGTAGTTACCAAGCTTGAAGCCCAATTCGAGCTCAAGCCACCGAAAGGTTCAAACCTGGGCGAGCGCATGGATGTGGTGAAACGAACTCAGCTTGAGCGCGCAGCTGAGATCGCGAAAGTCAAAATCAAGGGTGGACCCTTGGCAGAGGAAATGCGGATGGTGATCAACGCGGTTCACCGAGTTACGAACGACCCTTCCGCTGCGAAGACCGACTACGACCGAAAGCTCTGGACGGAAGCCAGGAACCACATCCAACCCGCCCTTCACGAGTTGGATCGACTTGCCAATTGGATCGCGGTTTACGACGGCTACGTCGCGGCTTCGCCAACTGCGGAGCGAATGGTCCACCTTTTGGTGCGTATGGAAAAGGAAGTCCTAGGTCTAGTCGCGATCCGGGGACGTCAGATCGCCCATGTTGGGATTGGGAATCCAATCTCGCTTTCCGAACGATTGACGGACTATGAAGTCGACAAACGAGGCACGGTCGCTTCGATCACAAAAGAATCTGAGGCAAACGTTCAAGATATATTGACATCGTTAGTCTAAATCCACCGAAGTGAAAATTAATATTGGATGAAACCAATCGATTCTTCGGTCATCATATCCTGCGGACTCCCAACGGAGTGGAACCCACCCAAAATGAAGCGTTTAGTTAGTTGTATCGTCATCGCCTGTCTCGGAGCTACGGCGGCTCTGGCCCAAGACTTTACTCAAGCCGAACTTGAGAAGATGGTTGCCGAGTTGGACGCTGTGAGCACCCGCAACTCGAAATACATCTATCCGATCAAATGCAGCGTCGTGACGAACGACGACGTCAACGCCTATGCGTCGATCGAGAAACTTCCCAAGGAAGGCGAAAAGCCTCAAGGCGTTATGGTGGTGTACACCGGCCTGGTCAAGTTCGCCAAGAACGACCGGAAGTTGATTCGAGCCGTCGTGGCGCACGAAGTAGCCCACCTGATGCAGGGCCACGTCTTGAGGCCCCGTTTTGTTGCCACCGACCTCGAGCACCTTTGGACCCGACAGCAGGAGATGGATGCAGACCTCACGGGCGCCAAGCTCCTAGAACGAGCCGGATATCCAAAGAAAGACATGATCGACATGCTTGCGATGCTGGATACCTTGGAGTCAGACACCGGATGGATGTACAGACTGTCCAAAAACGACCATACCAGCGCCAAAAACCGGATGGCCCAGGTCGCGGGAAACACCGACGTGATGCGATCCATGATGTCCTTTGAAAAGGGCCTTGCCTTCATGGAGTGCCGGTCCTATGGCACGGCCGCCAACCTTTTTGAGAAAGCCACCAGGCAAGAACCAAAGTTCTTGGACGCTTTCATCAACGCCGCCCAGGCGTCTCTGATGAGCTACTACGACAAGCTTCCGGGAGCGATCCAAGATAAGTGGTTTATCCCCGATTTTGGACCGATGTTGACGGAAAATCCGACCCGGTCGAGAGATGCCGAAATCCGCGATGAGGACCGAGATCGATTCAAGCTCGCCCTTCGGCGAATCGCCGATGCAAAGGCCAAAATGCCGACAAACGCAAGAGTGTTGGAACTCGAAACGTTGGCGGCGGCGCTGGACCCCGATGTTTCGAACGAAAATCTGATCAAGACCGGCGACAAGCTAAAGGTATTGGCGGCCACCGGTTCCAACTTCGATCGTGTGAGGTTCGCCAATAACGCCGGCGTTGCTTACCATCGGGCAGGCGACGTACAGAAAGCCTACGACGTCATCATCGGGACCCTGAAAGCGACTCGGAACTTCAGCAACTACCTGGGTCAAAACCTTGGCCGGTTCAATGTTCCCGACCGCAGCAAAGAGGACGAGGTGCTCGTTCTCGACGTAATGGTCCAGTGGCTGAACAACGCGCCAACTTCCAATCGCTACTACGGAATGGTCAAGGACACCTATACCAAGGGTTGCTCAAAGATTGGCGTTCAAGCAAAGGATACAACGCCGAAGCCGACCTACCTATGCTATGCCGCCGCCCTCGTGATCCGAGGCAAGGAATGTCCGATCCTGGTGGACACGGCCGATTATGTTGATGCGCTTGGCGCACCGCTCCAGAAGATCACGATTTCCGAGCAGTATCCCGATGTTCAAGTCTGGAACTGGGCCAATGGCGAGGCTTCGATTCTAACCGAGCGCGATGCCGTCGTCAGAGTCAGCACCCATGCCACGGGCGCCTACCTCGACCTGCGACCGTCCGACGATACCGTGACCGGCGTTTTCCGAATCGTGGTCGGAATGACGGAAGCAGACTTCAACAAGATCCTCGACCTTTCCAAGTCGGTCGAGAAGAAAGTGATCGGAGTTTCGGGCATCGAGACCTGGAATTTCTATCCTAATCTGAACTTTGGCGTCCAACGCAAGGATGGCCGGATATCTGGTGTGACCGTCTCACCCACGAAGTGAGATGAAGACCTTGGCCCGGGTGCGGTTTCGCGCACCCGGGCTTTTTTACGGCTTGTAAATGTCGAGTATTGGGAATCCTGCAGGTGACCAGACGCAACAACCAGGACTTACTTTGGAGACTTCTTCAGTTGATGAAACATGATCACTGCCCTTCGAAAGCCCTTGTCCAGTCCGAGCAACATTGGGCCTAACTGACTTAGTTCAGGAATTGAATCGATGATCTGAGGGGGGGCAAACTTGCCTGATACTTTAAACTTATCATTCAGCAGGTTGAAAGTGCCAGTGGCATTTCCTAACTCATCTAGTCGACCTTCTACTTGGCACTGAGTTCCGTCGGCAAGACGAATTGAAGCCACGATCTCTCCGCTTCTGAGTGAAATGGTTGCCTTACCGTTGAAAATAATCTGAGTGAATCCCTCATAAAGCCCATCTATCCTCACGCTAACGTCGCATGTCCACGTTCCGTCTAACTTGGCAATCTTGTTTTGCTCTAAAAATGCCAAAGGCCCATGAAATGGATTCCCGCTTTGAAACACTTCCTGCGCAAATAGGACTTGGTTTGCTTCTTTCCACCGTCCCCGCAGCCTATAGAATGTGTAGAGCCAGGAGCTTGCTTTCTCCTGAATAAAGGGCATACCGCCGGAACTCTCTAGCAGCACTTGCTTCATGAGGACCTCTGTTTTATCCGCGTAACCAGCTTTCTCCCAAGCGAGAGCCAGCAAGATTCTGCCCCCCGTGTGTTGTGGATCGATCTTCTCAAGGTCGGATGCCGTTATCTTTATTCGCGAGGAGAATTCGCTATATTGCTTGACGGCTTCAAAGACAGGACGCATCTCAGAAGAAAGCCCTAATGGAGAGGGGACCTGCATTGGCTTAGCGACCTTCTCGTCTCTTAACTGCCAATAGAGAAGTTTCAAGGTTTCCCAGTCGGCAGTATCCTTGGGCAAGATGCCTTCACTCGTTCCCAGCCGATGCACTTCGCGGTCGATTCCCGCCGCCATATAGATCAAAGTGATAAAGGGTCTCAAGTTGGGGTCAAGGTCGTTTTTCTTCAACTGCGTTGCAAGATCTGACTCGATAATCTGCAGAAGCTGATATTGGCGCCCATGCATAAAGCCGCAGAGGATAAACAATTGCCAAGCCTCTGCATCTTGCACAAATTCAGCCCGCTTGTCATTCATTAACAAGAATACAGTTGATGCCATATGCACAAACTGGCCCTCAGTGATCTTCCCGTTTGTGTATAGATTGAGGTGGGCGTCGATCAATACCTGCCCATAGGCAATATTTACTCCCAGCTCGTCTTCACAGTACTTTTCTGCATTTTCGATCGATTGTTGGAACGCCACAGAGTCACCCCTCACGAGCAGCTTCACTAATCCGTTTGCGGCAATGGCCCTCCATGCATAGGGGAACTTTCTTGACTCACGTTCAATCGGTTCAGCGATGGCAGCCAAGTGCTCTCCCGCGATACGAACCGCGTAGTACAGGTGCTCTGGTTCCGGATTGTCGTTAAGAAGTTTCGTGAGAATAGGCACTGCCTCTGCCCTCAGCCCTCTGCTAGCCAAAAGAGATGCTTCGATCACCCAAGCCGACTTCCGGGAATCAGGATCTTGCGTCATCTTTGCCAGGAGACGCTTTGTGGGGCCTGCATCTTCTGACACCGCAACTGTTGGAATCACCAAGGAGAATAACAGCCGCTTGGACAGGTCGTCGGTGCACTGATCAATTGCAGCCTCAAACCCCGCCAAAGCCTCTGGCCAGTGTCCCGACATTGCACTTTGCTCAGCCGCAAATGCTTTGCCATACCACTCCTCGGTTCCTGGCACAGATGTCGCGGATATTAGAAAGCCTAACTTATCCGACGCCGTTCCATTTTCTTTAATTTTCTGCCAAACGAGAACGGCGGTGGCCCAGGATTTGTCGACCTTCCAGAGCTCCTTGGCTGCCTTGGCTCGATCGAGGGCAAGGACCCGCCTGTCTGGGTTCTGCATTTGCGCTATCCTCTGAAAGTACGGATTCTCGGTCTGAGAGCTGAGTCGATAAAAAACCTTCGCTCCTTCCTTGGACCTCCCTAGGTCGTTAAGGGCGGCAGCAAGGGTATATAGCGATGAAGGACTTGACTGTCCTATTCCGTCGACTGTCTTAAGAAGGGAGACAACTTCTTCTGGTCGATTCTGCGTATGGAGTTCGTCTGCCAACGTAACAAGTGCCTGCGCATGCCGCCCTGGCGTCAGCTTTGTAGCTTCGCCTTTTATCTTTGAAATTGCCGCTGAAGTCAGCGGCGACTCTGAAAAAGCACCCAATAGAAGGTCCTGTGTCTTTTCCGTCCAAGAACTAGGCTGTTGAGGAGCGGTCGGATAGTCTCGTTGGGTGTAATCAAAGACTTTCTTTTGAACGGACTCCGCGACATTTGAAGCCCAAAGCGCACCCGAAGTTGGGTCTCGCACCTCCTTGTCTGCTAGAGCCTTGATAAGGAAGTTGGTAAACACGCCGCTGCCCAGCCTTGGATACTCATAAGATCGGGCACCAGGCTGACACCCAAGCAGGATCGCTATGTTCGCCTTGTTTCCAAGTTCCTGAAGCTCTTTTCCAAAAGAGTTCTTCTCTCCCCCTCGGCAAGCATCTGCTATAAATAGCACGTTTTTGAGTCCGGCCTTAACGAAGCTGGCAACGATATCCTTGATTGGCAATCCTTGCATTTCAACATCCGATATTCCGGCGTTCGTCGGCATGATGAAGTCGCCCCTGGGTGTTCCAATTCCGTGACCCGAGAAGTAGAAAATGAAAAGGTCTCCGTCATTTAGTCGAGGGTCGGCAAGCTGCCGATCTAAGGCTTTCTTGACGTTTTCTATCGTCGGCTTTAGCTTTGAGCTGTCTTCATCGGTAATGAGTTCGATAGCTTCTGATGTGAAGTCGAACCTGTCCTTTAGCACCGCCGCGAAGGCCGTCGCATCTTTGGCCGCATAGCTTAGCTTGCCAAGTTCTGTGTAGTTGCTTGCCCCAATCAGCATTGCCCACTTTTTTGGCGGAGTAAAAGGTACTTCGCCGGGTGCAACCTTGCCTTTGGCAAACTGTCCGAAGCTGGTCGTCGCCAGCACCAACAACAGGCAGCAAGAAGTTAAACGGGCGAGCATGTCAACTGTTATACGCTTATTGCTGCATAGCAATACAGGGGCTTCAAAAGATCGCTAGGATGCGAGTGCAAGCCTGCACATCGCTTCGACTCCGAAAGGAATCGCGTCGTCGTTGAAGTCGAACTCGGGCGCGTGGAGATTGGGGTATTTGCGATCTGGGTTCGTGTTCAGGCCCAGCCAGTAGAAACAAGCTTTGGTGCGGGCGCCGTAAAAGCTGAAATCTTCGGCACCCATGACCGGCGTCACCGGCTCGGCAAGGACCTCGCCGTTGAAATCTCTCAAAGCCGACCTCCATCGGCCCTCCGCTTCGGCATCGTTCTTGGTAACCGGATAGCCCGTCATCCACTCGATGGCGAAGCTCGCTCCATGGGTTGCGCATACTCCTTCCGCAATCTCGATTAGACGAAAAATGGCGAGGGTTCTTGCCTCATCGCTGAAGGTTCGGATTGTGCCTGAGACTTCCACGTAGTCGGGAATGACGTTATGGGCGACTCCGGCATGAACCTCGGAACAAGTCACCACGACCGGTTCGAGCGGACTGATGTTTCGGGAAGAGATCGTCTGCCAAGCGAGGATGATCTGGCTGGTGATCACGATCGGATCGATGGTAGAGTGCGGCATCGCGGCGTGGCCACCCTTACCCGTGATTCGGGCATGGAAAGAATCGGCTGAAGCCATCATCGGCCCGATGCGAGTCCCAACTTGGCCTACTTGCGAATAAGGGTGGCAGTGCAGACCAAAAATGCGGTCAGTCCGATTTCCAAGCACCTTGCCGTCGAGCACTCCATCCTCGCACATCTTCAACGCTCCCGCCCCGCCTTCCTCAGCAGGTTGGAAGAGGAGAAGGATATTGTGGGGACGCTCCGAAAGTTGGCTCAGAACGGTCGCCGTTCCTAGAAGCATCGACGTGTGGCCGTCATGCCCGCACGCGTGCATGACGTTTGGGGTTTGGCTGGCATAGTGTAGGCCTGTGTTCTCAAGAATCGGCAGCGCGTCCATGTCGGCGCGGAGGGCAACTGTCTCGGCGTTCTGGTGGGTTGCCGGGAGATGGGCCAAGACCCCCGTGCCACCCGCTAGGCTGGCCTTAAACTCAATCCCCAAGGCGGACAACTCCCGCTGGACAACCTCGCTGGTTCGCTTTTCCTGATAGCCCAACTCGGGGTGGGCGTGAAGGTCGTGGCGGATGTCGGTGATGCGACGGAGGTCGTCCGGGCTAAGGCGCGGGGTCATGTTGGGGAGGTTACCGGATCACAACTCCGTCCGATCCCGATACTGGGCGGCTTCGCTTAGGTGGTTCTTTTCAACAGTTGGAGAGTCAGCCAGGTCGGCAACGGTGCGGGCAACTTTCAGAATTCGATCAAAGACTCGGCCCGAGATGTTCATGCGGGCCATGATCGTGCGCATGAAATCCTCGCATTCCTGATTCAAGGGGATCGTATCCCTGATTTCGCGAGGGGTCATCTTGCCGTTGACTCGATGACCTCCGAGCCGACTGCCTTGTTTGTCCCTTGCCCGCAAGACCCGGTCTCGGATTGCGATGGAGCTTTCTCCCTGACTCATCGAGAGAAGCTCATCGGCTTTGAGTCTAGGCACCTCCAAGTGGAGATCGATGCGGTCCAAGAGGGGGCCACTGATCTTGGAGGTATAGCGACCACAAACGGTGGGAGACGAAACACACTTCTGCTCGGGTAGTCCCTTAAATCCGCATTGGCACGGGTTCATCGCGCCGACCAGGATGCACTCGGCGGG
>JACMJO010000568.1 GCA_014380605.1 Fimbriimonadaceae bacterium
CAGGAGCATGTCGACACGCTGATCACGGTTCCCAATGACCGCTTGATTGGCTTTGTCGAGAAGAGAACCACGATGCAACAGGCGTTTGCCTCGGCGGACGATGTGCTTCGCCAGGGCGTCCAAGGAATCTCCGATATCATCCTCCTCCCGGGCATCATCAACGTCGACTTCGCCGACGTTCGCTCCGTGATGAGCAATGCCGGAGTCGCCCTCATGGGCCTCGGTAAGGGGATCGGAGATCAGCGCGCGAGAATGGCCGCACAGCATGCCGCGACTTCGCCGCTACTTGAGACCAACATTCAGGGTGCCAAGCGGTTGCTCATCAACATCACCGCCGGTTCCGACTTCAGCATCGGTGAGGCTCACGAGGCGATGGAATACATCCTCCAGTTCGCGGATGCCGAGGATGCCGACATCATTATGGGTCACGTCATGAAGGACAACGGCGACAACGAGGTTCAAATCACTTTGCTTGCCGCTGGGATGGAGGCATCTACAACGGTTGCCCGGAATGCTGAAGTCTTCTTCCAACCTCAGTCCACAATCCAACCGCAGACCCCGCCCCAAGCCGTCGCGAGCCCACTAGTCGGCGCCTCCGCCAATCCCATTGGCCTAGACGAGATCGACCTCGATATTCCGACATTCCTTAGGAGACAGCGAACCGGAGGCTAGAAGGGCGAGGCGTGAATTCCCTCATTCCCTTTTTCCCTGTTCCCATCGAACCATCCCACAAAGATTTCCGCCAGCGAGCGGGAGACAGAAGACACTGGTCCATCGTTTGCCCATCGGTAACTACCGGGGGGCATCTTTCCTGGGTCAGACTAAGTTACCCCGATATACCAACGAGGCCTCCCCTTGAACGGTAATGGGTCTATCCCAAGCATCCATTGACACGGAGATTTCGCCACCGGGATTTTGGACTAAAACCTTCCCGCCCGCATCTCGCCGTCGCAAGTAGTCTGCCGCCGCCGCCGAGCTACCTGTTCCGCAGCCCAGAGTCTCCCCAACTCCGCGCTCCCAAATCCGAATTTGCAACTCGTTTGGTGCAATCTCCTTAGCGAAGATCACGCTAGTGCGGTCGGGGAAGATTGGGAGATATTCCAATTGGGAGCCGAGAGAGGCGATCTCATCGTCAGAAGGCAACACATCGACCGGAATAACGGTATGTGTACTGCCAGTCGAGAGAGAACTTCCCCGAATCTCCTTGCCATCCACGACCGCGACGACATCGTCGAAAAGCTCAGTCGGACGGTTTACCGGAACCTCCGATGGGGCATAGCTTGCCGTTCCGATCGTCGTCAAGATTTGTCCATTGGGAAGAACCTGAGAAGGCACATCCTGGCCTCGGTGGACGAGCGTGAACCCCGCCCCTGTCCAGCCCTCATCGAACGCGTGACGGGCCGCGATCCTTAGCCCATTGCCGCAGAAGTCTTCGGTGCCGTCGGGATTGAACATCCTCAACTCGGCCCGGTTTTCCCCGAGCGGCTTCATCACAAGAATCCCATCCCCTCCAATCCCAAACTGCCGATTCGCGGCAGAGATCGCAAGCTCAGAGAGATCGACTTCATCGAGATCCGAGGCGTGAAAGAGCGGGAAATCATTCCCAATCGCCTGAAACTTCCAAAAAGGAATCTGCCCCACAGTTAATCCTAGCACCCAACCATCGTTACACCAATGGCTCTAGGTAACACTGGGCCGCATCCACTGTCTCCCTGAACCACAGGCCGTCAGGACAAACCAGCGGGAACCACCACGCGCTGGGCCGCAAATTGGCGTTCTGAAGGCCCTTCGAAGAGATAACCGCGTCTCGGATCAGCCTTAGCCGTTTGAGCTCGGCTTCCATCTCAATGCTTCGCCTTCGATCGTGGACCTTCAGCACGTCGGGCGCCTGGGCTAACTCGCGCTGCTGGCGCATCAAGTCTTTAACCTGCCGCCTCGCGACCTCGATCTCGCTGATCACAGATTCGATCTGCTTTTCGAATCCAACCCGCCGATCCGACTCCGCGGAATCAGCCGATTTCTCGAAAATATGCGTTCGGAAGTGATCGCCCTTCGCGATCTCAAGCTCGACTCGCTTCGCCTTAAGCGCCTTAATCTTGGCGTACAGCGCATGCCGTTTCGCCGCAAGCTCATCGACGTCCTTCTTGAGCTTCTCCAATTCCGAATGGAGGCCCTCATATTCCCGAGCTAGGCAGCTCCAACTACCACCAACTTCACCTTCTAGGAATCGGATGAGGTCGATCTGCCGCTTCAAGTCGCCAAGCTTCCCCAGCAGCTTGGTCTGCTCTTCGCCCACTGCTTTCCAGCGCGCGGCAAAGCTCGGCGCACACAGTTCCTCGGTTCCGAACGGCCTCTGGAATGGCTCTGGCAGGTGGAGCCACGAGCAAGCGACCTGAAGCCCATCCCAAGCCTGATACCGCACCCTCAGAATTGGGTTCATCGGCAACGAAAGGCCCGATGCGGCCAACTCCTGGTGCAACTTGCGGCTGTGCTTCACGTAACTGCTCGCGCCCTCATGGAACACAAACACGAACTCCCGTGCAAGCATGCCGATCAAGGTCACCGCTTTTCCGACAAGCGTGCAGTCCGCCCCGAACTTTCTTTCGATGATCTCGGCCAATTCCGCGACGCTTTCGACGGGCTTTTTCAGACTGGCAAACAGCGGCTGGCGGGTCATGACGACCAGGCCCCGGTTACCAAGACGAATGGTCCCCCGGCCCTTGCCCGGAACCACCAGATCGAACGGAATCGCCCCCGTTCCAAATCGCTTCAGATCGTACAGGCCCGAGCCGTGGATCGATTGGTCGTACCCTTCTGCCGCAAGCGATTTAGTCTGAGGATTTAGGAAAGCGTCTAGCAGCTGGAAGCGAGGCAAATGAACCGTCAACCGATTGAATCGCAACAGCTCCGTGGTCGTCGCTACGTCCAGGTCCACTTCGATCCCCGCCGCAAAATTATAGAATTCCGGAAGAAGTCGCTTGTAGAAGCTGGACAAGGTTGGATTGGGGTCAGCCTCCAGAGCGTCGCAGAGCTTGGTTCGCAGTTCATCCGCCAACTCTTCTGCCTGCGCCTTCGAGTCGCCCGTAAGACTCGCCAGCGCGTTCTCCAAGGCCCAATCGAACGTAGATCGCAGCTCCTGGAACACGGGTTTCAACGGCAATTCCGCACTCACTGGTGGCGAATCGTCCAAGCTGACGATTCCTCGCCAACCCCAAGCTTCCGTTGCCTCGTCCAGAAGGTCTGGCCTGGCCTTCCGTAGCTTCTCGATCTTCAGGCCCGCATGGACCAATGATTCCTTGCTGACCACCGTCTCGGATCCAAAGAGAGTGGAAAATTCGCCCGCCGCGCTCCAAAGGCCCTTGGTGGTCGTGTCGTTGTGGGTGAATGCCTTGAACTTACCGGTTTGCTTTTTGCCGCTGGGAAGCTTGGCAAAGTAGTCGGTGTCGTGTACACCGGCTACAAACCGTCGGCTGTATCCCTGACGTTTGGAGGCCAAAGCGATACCCGCTTTCATCGGCTCATCCCAAAAGATGGTTTGGCCCAGGGCGAGGAAGGGTGCGTCAGGCGAAACTTCGTGAAGTTGCCGCAATGCCTCCTTTACGCTCATGTTGGAATTCTCCATCCGCCCCATCCATCATACGGCGCATTCGCACCGTTAGTTTTTCCCGCCTTACGGCACCCGCTCAAATGAAGAAGGATCGCGTTCCAAGAGTTCCCTCATGAATGGCGGAATGGAAACGGCAGACCGGGTTTCTGGACTCATCACCACGTGCCAGGTGTATCCCTCGGTGACGACCTTGCCGCTTGTCTCGTTAACGATCTCGTAGTCGAACCGCATTGCCGAGCGCTTCACTTCCGAAGTCCAAATCCGAACGGAGATCCAGTCGTCGTATTGCACCTCGCCTTTGTAGCGAAGATGTGCCTCGACCACCGGCAAGAGAACTCCTTGATCTTCCAAGGATTTGTAAGTGAAGCCACGGTCCCGACACCATGCGCCTCTCGCCTGTTCAAACCAATAGAGGTAGTTGGCGTAGTAGGCGTGGCCCATTTGGTCGGTCTCGCCATAGCGCACTCGAATGCGCTCCTCGGAAGCTGCGTGAAGCATTCCGCCAGTAAACCCGGCGGAATGACGGCTAGGCTGCTAGGGCCCGGGGCTCTTCCGGCATTTCGCGCTTGATTCCGAATGCCGTCTCTAGCCTTATCACAAGTCCCCCCTCGGAACCAAAGAGCTTGGCCCGGTTTCCGATGGCCTTGGCGATGTCTACAACGTCGCGCGAAGCTTTGAGGCGAGGGTCGGCCAGAACGAATGGCTGTCGCAATCGGATCCAGGGAACGATGTCCATATCGTGCCGCACACACCCGAGATAGCTGAGGTTAGCCTCCAAGAATTGGCTGGCAATATCATTCAACTTGCGATAGATCGCCTCGCCTTGGCGCTCTGATTCCACTTGATTCATAAGAACCTGAACATTGGCGTCCTTTTGGTTTCTGAGCAGCACCTTGATCGTTGCATAGGCATCCGTGATCGAAGCCGGGTCGGGAGTGACAACGACGATAACCTCATTGGCGGCCCGAAGGAAAGTCAAAACCCTCTGATCGACGCCTGCGCCCGTGTCAAAGACGAGAACGTCGGTCGATTCTTCAAGCTGGGCCAGTTCCAGCAGGAAGTTTTGGAGACGCTTTCGGCTGATGTTAATAAGTTTAGAAACCCCAGACCCACCGCTCACAAACCGCACGCCGCCGGGGCCGTTCGCAATGACTTCAGCAAGGCAAAGATTTCCGTCAAGGGCGTGGTGTAGGGAATACTCCGCGCTTGTCCCGAGCACGACGTCCATGTTTGCCAACCCAAGGTCAGCGTCAAACAGAACGACTCGATAACCAAATTGAGCGAGAGCGATTCCCAGATTCGCGCTAATGTTCGTTTTTCCAACACCGCCTTTACCGCTCGTTACAGCAATGACTCTCATTAGCTGGCCCTCCGAAGTGATTGGTCGATTCCAAGTTCAAAATTGATCGCCTCGAGTAGCAATACTCGATCTCTCTGCATGATTGCTTCAGGCTGAGGAAGCCTTCTTCGGCCCTTTGCGACCTTTGGAATTGGCAGGCCATACGCGACTCGGACAGCGTGTTGAAGAGACGGCTTACCCGCGAGGGTGAGCGAAACAGGCTTTCTAGCGATCGCGGCAATCGTATCTGAGAGTTCAACGTTCAGCGGGTCGGCAATAACACATTTGAATCGTTCCCCATCCTCGAGCGGCAAGATGCACCATTTCAGTGCGAATTCTGGCGTTAGCCTCTTTAGGGCCGCTGGGTCAGGCTGGACTTGGCTAAGGTCTTCGTACACGAAGCCGTACTGTTCCGCCAAGCATCTTGTAACCACTTCTTCACTGGCATAGCCAAGGTCGATGAGAACATCGCCAAGACGGCGCCTTGTTTCATGGGCAACCTTGAGGCCTCGCTTCAGCTTGCGGGAATTGAGTTCGCCGCGATGCAGAAGCATGTCGCCGAGACGTAAATATCGTTCTCCGAGATTCATGCTGATAACCTTCTCTAAAGATCATCGGTAACTGTGTTGAAAAGCGCAGATATTTGCGCTAGCGATATTGCTTGGAAATGAATGGGTGGCGCTCAATGTGGGATTTGATCTCTTCAACCGTTGGCACATCTGTCGTGGCGCCGAGTGCGCGGCATTTTAGGCAACCAGCCGCGGAGGCGAATCGAAGGCAGTCTGGAATCGACCAGTCCTGGTTCAGGCCAAAGAGCATGCCCGCCCGAAACATATCTCCCGCTCCGGTGGTGTCGACGACTAAGGGTGCAGGGAAGGGAGGATAGGCTCGGACTGGATGGTCGGGCGAACCCGCGACGAACCCGTTCGGTCCATCGCTTAGGATTGCGAAGCAGCCGGTTCTTGCCACCCAGTCTTGCACCCAGACCACGTTTTTTTGAGTGTTGTTGCGAGTGCCCGTCCAATCTGTGCTGCATTGCCAGAACGAGCCTGGCGGAATGGGTTCGTTTGGCCCAACGAAGTCCATTAAATACAGCTTCATTCCAGCTTGGTGAGCCCGCCGCGCAGCTTCCCGAGACAGCGTTGCCATGTTAGGTTCGGCGGTAAACCAATTGGCGTGGGCGTTGCTAATGGGCACAACGGAAAGATCCGCTTCCATGATGCTGAAGTTCTTTCCGAACATCGTCCTCTCGCCATCTGGAGTGACATAGATGTCGCAAACTGGAGCTGGCGGCTCGGCATGCCGGGTGCGATGGGCCTCAAACTCCAATCTCGTTTCCGCAAGGAGCCTTCTAAGGAGATCGCCATCTGGTCCTGATCCAAGGGCGTTCCCATAGAGGCTAACTTCCGCTCCCCAAATCTTCAGGGCATTGGCCGTGTTTGCCGCTTCGCCGCCGAGCAGGTCGGTTTCTTCGGTGATCTCCACGTAGCCTCCGTTAGCCGGTAGGTGGGGTACGCGACGAATGCGGTCGATGCAAATGGTTCCGAAAACAAGGATCATGATTGAGAAAGGGTGCTGACACCCTGCTGGCATTATCCCACCGCAGTCGCCTTGACTAACCGCCTGGTACCCTCAACTCATGTTTTGGATACAGGGAGCCACATGCTTTGCGCTTTGGATCGTGTATGGCTTAGTGCAGTCCAAGCGTTCTGGGATCATCCGCGATAGACTGCAAGGGCTGTCGAGAACCAAGCGTGCCGTCTCAGGCGCAGCCCTCATGCTCCTGGGCGCGGCAGTACTGTTTGGTGTCTTGATTGGAACCCACTCGCTGAACGGTTTTACACCCCAAGGGATGACGGTCTTGACCTGGATCTCTGTTGCATTGAGCGGCCTTTTGTTCGTTCATGCCCAAACTATGGCAATGGCGATGCTGGTATCCCTAGTATATGATGGCGTAACATCCTCAGGGGCTGTAACGTCAGACCAGAGTAGGCCAGACGTGGCCCCTCAGTGAAAAATATGAAGCGCTTCTTAATCGTTCTAGGAATCATTCTCGTTTTTTCGTGTGCCGCACTATCTCAAGTAACGGATAAAGGCAAGCAGTCTGCCGCAACGCTCGACAAGATGCGGCAAATCGACCTGCTTAATCATTTGGTGCCGCTTGCGATGAACAAGGATCAGATTCGCAAGGTCCTTCCCGTTATCGAGAAAGCGCGCCGGGATGTGAGGACGCAAGAGGATGAGGAAGCGAAGTTTTTGTCCCAGAGCGCGGCAAAGGTCGACAAGGCGGTCGAGAATGGCATCAAGGGCGACGTGCCCGACAAGCAGCTTCTAAGGGAGCTGAATGCGATGATCCGTCTGTTCTCTATGAAAAGGAAAGAGATTGGAGACGACAACGCCAAGATGGTCATGGAGGTCGCGAAGACGACATTCAATGCTGGCCAACTCAAAGCGATGGCCAACTCCTTGGACTTCAAGGTCTACTATCCTGGCGTCAAGCCAGAAGAGGTCAAAGACGAGGATAAGATCAACTTGTTTATTCGAGAGATCTTGCTCGATCCTTTGGCTTACGATCTTCTGGTTAAGATGCAGGCTGGACCTCGAGGGTAACCCCTTTATGCTCGCTCAATCTCGGCATTCATCTGATCCACGGCCGAGATTTGGCTGAGGCGAAACGCTTCTAGCTTCTCGGCGAGAAGAGGGTCGCTTGCGCCAAGAATTCTAAGAGCAAGCAACCCCGCGTTCTTGCCTCCGCCAATGGAAACGGTTGCAACCGGTACTCCGGCGGGCATTTGCACAATCGAATAGAGCGAATCGATTCCGCTGAGGGCTTTTGAAGAAACTGGGACTCCAATCACCGGAAGAGTTGTGAGGGATGCCACCATTCCGGGAAGATGAGCCGCTCCTCCCGCCCCGGCGATGATCACGCGTAGGCCGCGCTGCTTTGCCGTCTTGGCATACTCCACCATCGCGTCGGGGGTCCGATGTGCGCTCACCACTTTAAGTTCATGAGGCACTCCGAATTCAGTAAGCACGTCCCCAGCGGGGCGCATCGTTTCAAGATCGGACTTGCTTCCCATGATGACGCCTACAATTGGTTGGGGCATTGATTTAGAATACAACCTTAGGTTCTGATGCTGCGAAACTATTAGCCGACGGTTTCTTTCGACTTCGCGGCCCTTTCCCATAGCTCGACGGTGCGAACGTCGCGTCGGCGTCGGTCTATGGCTTGTCCGATTTTGATCGACAGGATTTCGAAGACGTCGAGACCGGGGGCATTCTTTTCGATGTAGTCGAAGGCACCTCGTCGCATACATTCAACCGCGTTCGCGACGTTGCCATAGGCAGTCATAACGATGACCTCGGCAAAGAGGTCGCGAGTAAACGCGGCGTGAAGGACCTGGAGCCCGGAATCGGGGTTGTCCATGCTCATGTCGGTGACAACCACGTCGTACGGTCTGGGGCGATCCATGATTGCGGCGATGCCTTCGCTCGCGCTTCCTGCCGTTTCCACATCGAATCCATCCCTTTCAAGACGACGCCTGACGGCGGCTACTACCGCCTCTTCATCGTCGATCACAAGCACACGGCACATCACCTCTAAGTATAGCTGGCGCGGGGTTGCCTGGAAGGTCTGTTGGCAGACTGTCGCTCGCCTGCCGCAATTGGACTGCCGCAACCAGTAATCTGAGTCATGATCGCCGCGTTTATGGCAATGGCCGTCCTTCAAAACCAAATTGGCCCGCCACCAGAAGCGCTCCATTTGGATTCGTTCTACAAGAAGTGCCTAGCCGTGCGCGGATTGCCGATTGTTTCTTCAAGTTTGGTAAGCGACAAAGGGCTTATTGAAGCTGCCGCAATCGTCGACGTTATGCTGAGCAAGAGGCCAGAGATGGCCAACGCAATGTCGAAACTTAAGCTTCGAATTGCGGTGATGGCTCCAA
>JACMJO010000569.1 GCA_014380605.1 Fimbriimonadaceae bacterium
CCGGCGATGGCCGACTGACCATCGGAGTCACTTCCGACAAGTTCAGCAAGGAAGGCGAAGCCAACTTCACGATCTCCGTGAGCGTGAGCGCTCAAACCCCATACGGGTCGTTTGATGAATCTGCCAGTCGGTCGCGAAAGATTTCTTCAACGTACGATCGTCGGTTGGTCGATCTGTTTGAAGACGCGATGTACGAGTTGTCGCGTGATATTCGCAACGCTTTGGCTCGGCTGGGGCCACCTCCAAAAGAGGAATCGCGGCGGAAGGCCCTTGATCGTGTGTACGATGGCGCGAGCAGAAAGCCGGAAATCTAGCGATGCTCAATGGACTGAAGCCAGTCGATGATCTCCGCGTCCGGGTCGCGATCGAATACATTGCGAACCTTGCCTAAGACGCTCTCGGCGTGGCCAGCGTCGTTTGTCACGCAAGCGATTCCAAGGGTGGCGCGGTTCCAAAGTTCCTGATCGCCAACTTCTGAGATCGAGACGTGGAAATCATGCCTGATGCGATCCATCAAACTGCGAATTACTTGGCGCTTGTCCTTCAGGGACGAAGCACCGGGAATGTCAAGCGTCAATTCAACGATGCCGAGGATCATCTTGATTATGGCGGGCGGGCGGCCTGTTTTGCCTGTACCATGTAGCTAGGTCTCCAATGTCGCAGGTGACGCGACTAGCCCCGACTCCAGGTGGGCGGGGCCTTCACTATGCCACATAGGCCAAACCGCATCACCGCCCCTTTCCTATTGGTACCCTCTTAGGCGTGGATCCGCTTGACTATTGGAAGAACTGGGCCATTATCGTGGCGGGCGTGGTGGGTTTCACCACCTTCATGACCGCCATCCTGGAATATGTCCGCCAGGGCAGACAGCATCGGGCTCAGAACTTCGTGCAGATGCGACGCCGTTTTTTGGAGACTCCCCAGTACCGGAAAATCCTTGATCTGCTGGCTGTCGATGATCCTAACTTGGAGGCGGAGAGCGTTCAGGAGAAACGAAACTTCATCGGGTTTCTGGAAGAGGTGGCGTTGATGGTGAATTCAAAGTTGATTCGCCGCGAAGTTGCCCACTACATGTTTGGCTACTACGTTCTACTTGCCGCAAAGAGCGAGCATTTCTGGGCTGGATTGGATAAGGACAGCCAGTACTGGACCGTGTTTCGGCAATTCGCGGAGGAGATGAAGTCCCTAAGCGAATCCAAGAACGATATAGAGCAGTTACACTTCTAGAGTGGCTGATGAGTAGTTTGCACCGCTCATCAGCAGTACTTAATCTATCCGCCACCCTTCCCTAGCTGGTCACCCTTGGGGAAGGTTGGATAGGCCGGCCGCTTATACTTCTTGGGAGGGTTCTTTTTGAGTTGATCCACGAGGTAGGCGACCGCTCGCTCAAGCTGAGCGTCTTTGCCCTGCCGCCAAAGGAATGGATCTTCCTCGACCTCGATGTCGGGCGCGATGCCATGGTTTTCCGATTCCCACTCGCCATTGAGTCCATAGATAGCGACTTGCGGAGCGGTCACGCCGCCGCCGCCCATCAAAGGAACTCCGGAGCCGGCCGCGACCAATCCACCCCAAGTCCGTTTCCCGATAAGTGGCCCGACTTTGGCCGTTCGGAAGAACATCGGAAGCGCATCGCCGCCCGAACCCGCCATTTCATTGATGAGCATGGCTTTGGGACCCTCGTTCGAGAACATTGGAATCGGGAAATCCTCATGGTCGCGCTGATGGCCCATGCCGAGCACCTTGCGGGTTAAGATTTGGATGATGTAATCGGAAAGGTATCCGCCACCATTGAATCGTTCGTCGATCAGGACCGCATCTTTATCCAGTTGAGCGGTGAAGTAGCGGTTGAAACTCGCGTATCCGCTACCGCCGGTATCGGGGACATAGATGTAGGACACCTTTCCGTCTGAGAGCTGATCGACCTTGCGTCGATTGTCTTCAACCCATGACAGGTACCGAAGATTGCTCTCGTTCCCGACAGGTACGACGGTGATGTCTCGCGATCCGGTGCCGTCCGGAGTCGGGCCAACTTTGATTCGGACCAGCTTGCCCGAAGTTCCCTCGAACATCTCGTAGACATTCTGTTTGTCGGTCAGGTCCTTGCCGTTAACGGCAAGGAGATACTCACCCGGCTTGACCGTTGCCCCAGGCTGGGTTAGCGGAGCACGGAGCCCCGGATTCCAGTTCTCGCCATTGTATATCTTGGCGAAACGATAGCGGCCGTTTTCAATCTTGTAGTCCGCACCAAGCAGTCCGCCCGGAACAAACTTGCCCTGGGGAATATCTCCTCCGCCGCCAAACGTGTGGCCCACGCTCACCTCATTCATCATATCCATCATGAGGTAGTTGTAGTCCTGA
>JACMJO010000570.1 GCA_014380605.1 Fimbriimonadaceae bacterium
AACGGCAAGCCCCAAGGCTTGTGGTGGACTATGTCCTTCGGGGATGGAAAGAAAGCCGGGACGTTCGTGTTCCTGCCCAACGGAATCCACGCCTCGAATCCTCGCTATGGCGCGGGCAATTTGGTGGATATTGAGGGCCAGAAGGCGCAGGCTGGAGTCAACGGAGTCGGGCCCTTCTCGATCTCGGGAGGCCAGATCACCCGGCAGCACGATGGGTTCTCGAGCACCGATCCGTACACGACCGGGACGGATAGCTCGGGAAGGTTCTTCAAGATTGGCGAAGCGGTGTACCGACCCCTTGCAGCGCCCACCAAGCAGTCGCTGGTTGGGACCTGGAGGGTTCCAGGAAACAAGTACGTCTTCAACATGAACGGCACCTACGAGGCCGGCCAGACCGTCGACGGTGGCGACTGGGTAGCGACCTCGGTGGTCAGCGGGACCTATGCGATCGACGGCCATCTCGTCGTCTTCAGGCCCAAGGATGGTCCCATGGCTATCATCCCCATCGGGATGGTTGGGAAGGACATCATGCTGGCCAGCGGGTTGCTGTTCAAGAAGTCTTAAGGGCCCGGCGACGTAGAGTTTGCACAGGAAATGAAACTTGGTGGAGGCAAGGGGACTCGAACCCCTGACCCTCTGCTTGCAAAGCAGATGCTCTCCCAACTGAGCTATGCCCCCACGTGTGCAACGAAGTATACCAAAGGCTAATTGGCCCGCGACGACCGTGAGCATTCCGGTCTCATGTGGAAGGGCTGGGGTTCCGGGCCCCTTTGCCTCTACCAAACTCCTTTTCAAAGGGGGCATACCCATCGAATCACCGCTATAATACTGAAGTAGGCCTGCCTATGAGGTCTGAGGAGTCTTTGATGACGAACCTGGCTATTGCCCTTCTTGCCTTGGCAAACTTTGCCGGAACCTCTCCGATCGGCAAAACTCCGGCTGTAATCTCACCCGCGAAAAAGATCGCCGACCTCCCGCTTAGTGTTCCCAAGGGGTGGAAGACGGAAAAGGTGCAAGGCTCGACAACGATCACCCCCGGCGACGTTCCGACCGGAAAGATTTACGTCGTGATGGTCACGGCGTCAGAAGGTAAAGCCGGCAGTCTCGATGAGATCTTTGAGGGCGCCAAGAAAACGCTTGCTGAAAGCGGGACCTTTAAGGAGCTTTCTGAGCCGAAAGTGTCCAAGTCGGATGGAGGCTGGGACTACAAGTTCGTGCTGGGAACTCTTGAAAGTGGAGATCGCGGCCTGCTTGCCCAGGCAATGGCCGTTAAGAAAGGCGACGAAGGCGGAACAATTTTGGTCCTTGCGGATGGCGTCGAAACCATGACCAAGTACGCCGATACATTCACCGCAATGATCCGAGGAATGGGTGCGCCGAAAACGGCTCCAGTTGCCCCAAGCCCGGGAAAGGTGGACCTGCAATACACCGTGCCGCCGGGATGGGTTAAGCAACAGGTAAACGGATTTCCGCTGCTGGTGAAAGAGAAGAAGGACGGCTACAACAACTGGCGAGTCAGTCTGCTAATAATGCCAACCGAGGCACTCTCGAGCAATGTTCGTAACCAATTCGAAGGCTATTGGAAGTCCTTTGTAACACCAAACTTCGAGACCACGATAGCTCCCATACCGTTAATGTCTCGTTTGAAATCTGGTTACGCCTGTGCTTTCGATGGGGAATTCAACATCAACAAACTTACTACGGTGACCCTTTACATGATCGCGCATGGTGGTCGGGTAGTCCCAGTTATGGGCATCTTCTATGGAGCCGAATGGGGATTGAACAATGACATCGAGAACGAGGTTGCCGAGTTCTTGGACACGGCGCGCATTCCCGGTGTTTCAGTAGATAAGGTCCAACTTTATTCAGGATCCAACCTTGTCGGAGACTACAGTGAGTCGGGCACCTCATTCGCAAACTATGTCACCCGAAGCGGCGCATATGCTGGCGACGCAACCATCAGCACCGCGTCATACCTTACGATCGGTTCGGATGGAAAATACTCCAGTTCCGGATTCGCAGTGGGCGCTGCGGGCAACATTCGTGAGAAAGACGCGGGAACGTGGTCGCTAGAGGATGACGAACTTGTCTTGAGTAAGGGACGTAGGTATGTTGTGTTTGGCTACGGTAACGACGCCAAGGCCGGTCGCTTCCTCATTATCAGCAATCGATCGAATCAGAAGAGTCGGCTTAAGTTCACTAATCCCCGTGGCCCACTTCAAGCTACTTGGTATAGAGCCAAGTAGCTTCTCCACGAAGATTCATCGCGGCCAGCGGTAGGCATAGAAGAAGGAGGGAGCGACCCGCTCGGACGCCTTGGCCCCGGCCAGGACCAGAGCGTAGCCGATCGGGGCGGATTCTAGGTCGTCATGGCGGCCGTTGTACTGGGTTCCACCGAATCGATCGCCCAACGCAACGGCCTCGAACTGGGTGAATTTCGAGTCAGCAATATTGAACTGGGCGCGACCGTATAACTTCAAATTCATGCCACGCTTGCGGGATTCAGGCGAGTCCATATCCCGATAGCCGGCGACCGACCAGCTACCCTGGTTCTCCGCTTTCGTTTCACCGTAAAGCCGAATCGTGGCAACGCCGCCGCTAACCTTGACCACCTCGGTGGTGAGGCTGGCGAGGGTGACATCTTGGTCGGTGTATGCCATCGTCTGGCCCCTCACATTGTCGACGAAGTTGAACTTGGCGAGTCGTTTGACCAGGGCCTCAGGAATCTGAATCGTTTGCTTGGCCTGGATTTGCGCCGGGAGCATAGACTTGGTTTCGGACCTGGTGAACCAAGCATAGTCCTGATTCCAGGCGTCGTTTCGCCAGTCTTGGCCCGAGCGCGTCCTGGGCAAATCCCTAGAAAACACCCGCAACACCAATCCATCGGTTGGGAATTGCGCTTCTCCTCGTCGCACATCACCCTTCTGCTTGCCTGGATCGGCGCCAAGCATGCGTTCGGTTTGGGACAGGGAGTTCCACTTCGCCAATGCTCGCCTCAGCATGTCCGCCATTGCTTTAGGATCGTTTGAGTTTATGCTCGCCAGCATGACCCCGCTGGGCGCTGTGGCGTAGGTTCCTTGTCGAGTGTTTGTGGGACGTGTCCGGCCTGCATAGTGGCCCTGCTCAAAAACCTTCTGAGCCAGCTTGCACTCAGGATCGTTACCGTTCTGGAGCCGAGCGACCTCGTCAGCAGACACCACAAAATGCGTCAAGAGGTCTTGAACTTCGGGGTTAGACCAGACGGACCGTCTGGCAATGACTCCATTGTTTCACGTACAGGCCATCGGGTGGCCGTTCATGGCCCAAAGTAAGATCGGCTTGGCCTTTGTCTGCGCTTCGACCACCGCCTCCCAGAACGTCGGTTTCCAATCGCTGGATTCAAACGCCAACTCGGCGGCCTTGGGGCGAATCAAAGTCAGCCACTGGCCAAGATTGACATTGCTAGGCTGAGGAGTCTGGCTCGCCGCTAACAGTCCACAAATCACCAATAGTCTTACACTCACTTGTTACTACTATACGACGCCAATGCCAGGGTGCTCAAAGGGTTTTGTGGCAATAGCGACGCTTTCATCGCTGAGAACGCCTCTTCGTCGAATGAAGGCTTGATCACATACTTGTACTTGACCATCAAGAATCCGTTTTTGTAAGGTTGCTTGAAGAAGTAGTCGCCCGTAATGGTGCCGCCCTCTTCTAGCTCCGAGGGATCGGGGGACGGTCTAATCTCGTAGCCAAGCGGGTACGGCGTCGCTGCCCTCGTCATGAGACTTGGAAACAGTCCAAAGCCAATGTCCTCGTTGACGTTTCTGGTTACTTTGCCGTTCAAGGTCGCGTAATCGCGGTGGTTTCCATCCACACTTGGCTCACGAATATCGAGAAACATCTTCTTGCTTGTGTAGTCGTAAACATAGTTCATGCCCCGATTGTTGGCAGGGTGGCCCCGTTCATCGCCAAGTGGACCTTTGTACGATTCCTTGGTGTGCCCGACAATTTTCCCTTCGCCCGCACAAGCTGCAGTCTCGAAGTCCCTCGTCTCAAGGTCGTCCACGTCCCACTGATCCGAATTTCTAACGAAGTTGAAGACTGTTCGACTGCCGGGAATCTTGTCCAGTTCTCTAGCAACCTGCGGCATGAACGCTCCAGGTGCGGGCACCAACCATCCGTCCGCCATATAGGTCCGTTTTACAGACCAAACTGTTTTGTTCTTCCCTTTGCCTATCACGCCGTTCCCTCGGACGTCGATGGAGAACGCGGCTTTCAGCGATCCAGGTAACCAGTCGACAAACTTCAGGTTCATGCCTCCGTTCACGAGGATCTTCGACCGAAAAATCATTTCTTGGATGATTCCTGGGATAGCCCAGAGCGGGTTCGCGGCTCCGAGGCCGACCGCACCGGTAAATGCATCGAGCATATCTTGGCTCATCTCGATTCCCTTCACCTGAACCATGATGGAGATCGGAATCTGCATTTTCACCGGCGGCGCGGATTCAGGGATGG
>JACMJO010000571.1 GCA_014380605.1 Fimbriimonadaceae bacterium
TCCGCTTCCTGCGGAGTAAGTTCGATTCCAACCTCGTCTTGTGTCCCCGTAGCCATTCGCAATAACCCTGCTTGCATGTTACGACGGTTCTCGGCTTGAAATGGGTCTAAAGGGGTGGCAAATTGGCCAGGCCCTTGGGCAGTTTGTATCGCTTCGTCCATTCCTCGGCGATCTCCTCCATACCCCCGCTTCCGACTTCAGACACAACGACCACCCACTTGCCATTCTTCAGCTTGAGGAGAGCCATTCCATCGCCATCTCCAATGTGCTTCGGGTTCACGAACGCCAAGCGATCTGCAACGTAGGCCCAGTTTCCGGCCCTCCGAACGATGTCAGAAGGGGTTTTGATCGGATGGGCTGCGCTTTTCTGAAACTCTTTCTTTGCGGCGAGAACGATTGCTTTGAAAGTCGAAGTTCCCGGTTTGACCTTGGCGACAGACTGAGCAAAGGCTGATGTTGTAATCAGGAGGATTGCCACGAGAGATTGAAGTTTCATACCCCTATCGTAGTCGAAAACTCCTTTGAGTGGTGTTGCTCCTTCCAAAAGTTAGGTTTGGCCCCTTGCCTGACAAGGGCTACACTATGCCGATGAGCTTTCTAAAGAAACTCTTTGGCGGCGGCGATGACCAGGGACAGCAAAAGCAGGGTGGCCTTGGCGACATCATCAAACAGGCCAAGGAGATGCAGCAGCAGTTTCAGGGGCAGACGCAGGTGGACTACTCGACTATGAGTTCCGGGGAACTGATGAACATCGCTTCGGGGAACATGGAGACCCTAACCGGGCAAAAATCGGAACCCAAGACCGCCTTTGTCAAGAAGACGACTTGCCACAACTGCGGCGGCGCCAAGACGCTGGCTCCAAAGACGGCCTACGTCTATTGCGACTTCTGCGGATCGTTGACTGACTACGATTTCCAGAAGGCTTGTGAAAACCCACAGTCCGCAATGCCCGGTCCGGCCTACGAGGAGCTTGTTCGACAGACCAACGCAGACGGCGCTCTTGCCCGCCAGACCAAGGATCGGGATAAGTTCTATGCGATCCAGGAGCGACTCTTCGATCGTTGGGTGGAGCTTTGCCCGAATGCGGTATCTCCTCGGGCCAAGAAGGACGACGAATATCGCAAGCAGTTGGTCAAGTATATGGCGACAACCGCCACAGTCAACGAATTCGACGAGACGTTCCAGCAGTACGCCGAGCAGGTGAAACAGAAGGTGATGGGCATCAAATGGGAAGGGATGTTCCCAAAGATGACCGCCGAAAGCTCGACTTTCTGGCCCATGTATGAGGTCGTCAAGAACCAGTTGGATCATAGCTTTGACGTCCTGAAGAAGGAAGGCGTCCTGGATATGCACCCGGATCAAGCGCCCGAGTCCTTACAGCGACGGATGACCTATTCCATGTTTTGCCAGGGCTGGTTGCCGACTTTGGCGGAGGCGGATTCCGAGAAGATGATTCAGGAAGCAGGATTGAAGGGCGAGTATTCCAAGCTGGAGCCGACCGAAACTGATCTACGACACTGCGGTGGATGTGGCGGCGATCTCAACACCGTCAAGGGTGGTAAGGCGATGGTCTGCGAAGAGTGCGGAACCGTCGTCGACATTGCGAATCCCGAGGTCAACTGCACCAACTGTGCGGGCATGATCAGCTTCCCGGTAGGAAAAAACCGCTTGCAATGCCCCTACTGCAAAGCCGAAGCCCAAAGAATGGCCTGGTGATTCCGGAGCCCCCTCCCCTTTTCCCAAAGGGGCAGGGGGTTGGGGTTTCGACCGATTGAAACAGCCAATGTCCCGCGCAAATCGGCTTAGTCTCCGCCCCTGTGGGTCAAGGATACTGCATCCGGTCCAAGGACTCTGATGATGGTGTAGATCGTCATCAGAGCCGCCGGGACATAGAACCACCACATCGATGCGGATAGGCGCATGACCGACATCAGGAGAACCAGCCAGATGAAGCCCAAAATGATGGCTTCGGCATAGTACAGGCGGCCATCCTTGATGCCGAAAAAGATCAGCACCCAGAATATCAGCGCGACCGTCATTAGGGCCATGGTTCGGTTGCACGATACCGCAGTGAGCCTAAGCCTGTCTGTGGCCAAACTTGCGTGGGGCCTAATCCATAAAGTCAAACTCGACGCTGGCGATTTTTAGGCCGGAACTGGTGTTGATGTCGAAGACGTTTGAGTCGACTCCCCGCTCGATTGTTCGGGGCTCTTCATTGTCTGCCCAGCCGATTGAAACTGCCAGGGCTCCTCGCCATTCACTCTTGGGAGGCACTGTACCAAGGTTGTAGTCCTCCTTTGCTTCCTCTTCGGTTTCCGGAAGGGAACCCTCGTAAACGTCCACGAAGTTTGGCGCGAATTTCGGGTCGTCTTGCCGGATTTGGGCGATCAAATTGTCGTATTGGGATTGAAGTGCGGATACCGTCGTCGTCCTTTGGAAATCGGGGCTGGTCAGGGCGTAGGCTCCGTTCCAATACCCCTTCATAACGAGGTCGCCGAATTTTTGGCCGACTTCCTTGGCACCAGGTGAGCTTGTTCCGTTTTCGGCGTTTCCCGACGCCTTGCATCCCAATGACATCAATAGACAAGCCACCAAAACATAAATTAAAATTGTCAAGTATTTGTCCATAGGACTGATTGTGCACCACAATTGCCGCAGGTGGACTACATATCCAGTTTAATGAGCACGAATTGGCTACTGCCCGCCACGACCGTTCCCAGTCCGCTGAGGTCGGCGATACCGGGGAAGGCTTTCGGATCGGGGGCTACTAGGTAATGGGGTTTCACTCGGTCGAGGATTTCTTGGCGCTTTGCTTCTAGGGTTTCTTCGAGGAAGATTCTCGTAGCGTCGTTGCGGCGATTGATGTAGTCGGGCGTTTCACTCCAATGCCCCGCGAAGCTATAGACCCCAGTGAGGCCGCTTAAAACCGGATTGATATCGGGAACGATCGGGGCTCGGAAGGTGTCGACCAGTTCAGGGTCCTTTTGGGCTACTCCAGGCATCGCGATGACAACGGTCCGGTTCGTTGAGGAGGAGTTCTTGTTCAAATAGGCGACGATTTGCTGGACATCTCGGGACAGATAGACCGAGTGCAAGGTGGTGTTTGAAACGTTGAGATTGATCAGGTCAATTTCCCGAAAGAACCAGCGTATGGAAGTGCCACTGAGCACGAGGATCGTGAGGACGGTGATCAGATTTCGCTTGCTACGGTCTTTGTAAAGCACGATCGCGGCGATTCCCAGTGCGGCCAGGATTGCCCAAGGGATGCTTAGGCCCATGGTCAGCTTGCGCTCGAACAGGCTGGGGAAGTACGGAGCGACTAAACCAATGACCGCCCAAGCGACGACCAGGTTGACCGCCACAGAATCGGTCGCCAAAAGGGCACAAGCGGCGGCGGCCATTGCAAAAGTCGCTAGCCAAACCGGCATCGACATGAAGTAGCCGTCGGAGGGTACTCCGGTCGCGGCGAAGAACATTGAAACGACCAAGAAGGCGGCTAGCCCCATGCCAGCGAGTCTCCGCTTGTCATCCCTGATTCCGGGCCTCAGCAAAGTGAACCCGGCAAGCACGATCATCAGGACATAGCCGAGAAACATGACTTTGAAATTCGGCGAGTAGGTAGGAGTTGCGGCTCGTTCCTGAAAGACCTCGTCTTTCTGCAAAACGTGCATGAACCAAAGAGCCGGCGGAATCGCGCCGAGCCCAATGACGATGGATCGCACCACCCATTGCACGCTCACTGTTTTGCGGGCCAGTTGCATGGCAA
>JACMJO010000572.1 GCA_014380605.1 Fimbriimonadaceae bacterium
AGCGCCCGGATGCCGCCGATGCCCAGGATCATCTCCTGGCGGATGCGCATCTCCTGATCGCCGCCATAGAGCGTGTCTGTGATGGTTTGGTCGTTCGGCGCGTTCTCTAATACGTTGCTGTCCAACAGATACAAAGGAATCCGTCCAACGTCGGCCCGCCATATCTGGCATGTGACCGTCCTATCTGGGAACTCAACTTCAACTCTGAGTGGATCGTTGTTCCCGTTCTTAATCAGGGTCAACGGCATCTCGTAGAAGTCGTACTCGGGATAGATCTCCTGTTGCCAACCATCCGGATTCAGTCTCTGGCGGAAATAACCCCGGGCATACAGCAAGCCGACGCCGACGAGGGGCAAGCCAAGATCGCTGGCTGCCTTCAGATGATCGCCTGCCAAAACCCCGAGCCCGCCAGAGTAGATAGGCAGGCCCTCGGTGATGCCGAACTCTGCGCAGAAATAGGCGAATCGCTCGTTCTTCGCCCTGTCTGGCAACCGGCTGTACCAAGAATCGGAGCTTAGATATTCGTCCAGTTCGTCTTCGCAGACCCTTAGTTTTGAGAGAAACACCGAATCCGTAGCCAATCTCGCAAATCTTTGACGGTCGATCGAGTTGAGGAAGGCAATCGGATTATGGTGGCTTCCATCCCACAGATCCTTGTCGATTCCTCGAAAGAGATCTCGAGTTTCGTGATGCCATGCCCATCTAAAGTTCATCGCAAGCTTTTTCAAGCCTTTGATTGATTCGGGAAAATCCCATACCACTTCGAATGAATGACTGAACTTAGGGTTTCGCATGGACATACCTTTCACATATCGGCTTACCTGTTGAAATTACCTAGCTCAGACTTAATTCGCGCGAATCCTTGCGGATCGGCTAGAATCGTTGGGTCCCATGCTGGAAATCAACGGCATCAACGTGTTTTATGGCGCTATTCAAGCGCTTTGCAACGTGTCAATTAAGGTCGAGCAAGGCGAGATCGTGTCCATCATTGGCTCGAATGGCGCCGGAAAGAGCACTTTACTTCGAACGATCAGCGGATTGCTTCGACCCAAGGGTGGATCGATCTCATTTCTTGGTAACGAGATTCAAGA
Organism: Fimbriimonadaceae bacterium; assembly: GCA_014380605.1. Taxonomy (GTDB): domain Bacteria; phylum Armatimonadota; class Fimbriimonadia; order Fimbriimonadales; family Fimbriimonadaceae; genus 55-13. Next base: position 1,092 of record JACMJO010000572.1, read on the forward strand.
CACCGCCCCCGATGAAATCGTCCGTTTGGGAATCAGCCACTCCCCAGAGGGCAGGCGCATTTTCACCAACATGAGCGTCCATGAGAACCTGCAGCTAGGCGCCTATATCCGCAAAGATGCTGACATACAGAAGGATATGGAAGCCGCAATGGATCGCTTTCCCCGACTTCGGGAGAGGTTCAAGCAGAACGCTGGCACGCTCAGCGGAGGCGAGCAGCAGATGCTGGCCATTGGCCGCGCTCTGATGTCCCGGCCAAAGCTACTTCTACTGGATGAACCTTCACTGGGCTTGGCTCCAAACCTCGTCGCCGAAATCTTCAGAATCGTCTTGGAGTTGAACAAGGATGGCACCACCATCCTTTTGGTCGAGCAAAACGCCAACCGGGCGCTTGAGATCGCCCATCGAGCTTATGTTCTCGAAACCGGCGTCATCGTCCTAAGCGACACTGGGAAGAATCTGCTTACCGATCCCAAGGTTAAAGAAGCTTACTTGGGAGGTTAGTTGAAGACGCTCAGGTTCGAACGTCTGGGCGAGGGGCACATAAGCGCAATTCTCGATATCGAGCGCGTCGTGAATACCGCACCTTGGTCTGAGAAAAGTTTTAGAAACGAACTCACCCATCCTCACGGATACTTCCTCGTGGCGATTGGCGATGGCAAGCTGGTTGGATACGGCGGCTTTTGGATGGTTATCGACGAGGCGCACATCACAACCGTTGCCGTATCTCCCGAATTTCAGCGTCGTGGCGTTGGACGGAAGTTGATGCTCGAATTGCTAGATCAGGCAAAGACCAATGGCATGTCCTGTTCGACCCTTGAGGTCCGGGCGGGCAACGAACCGGCGATCAAGCTGTACGAACAGCTTGGCTACATCATCGCCGCTCGAAGGAAATCCTATTATCCGGACAACCACGAAGACGCGCTGGTCATGTGGCTACACAATCTCGCCGAGTGGGAGCCTCCCAAACGTTGAGCCGATTCTTCCCTGATCACATTTTGGCCCTGGAAAGCAGTTGCGATGAGACGAGCGCGGCGATCATTCAGGGAACCACGATCCTGGCTAATGTCATTGCCAGCCAAACCGAGCTCCACAAGAAATGGGGAGGTGTCGTCCCGGAAGCCGCCGCCCGTGCCCACGTCGAGGCTATTCTTCCCGTCATCGAGGAAGTCTTAGAGACGGCCAACTTAAGCTTGTCGCAGATTAGGGCCATCGCCGTAACCAATCGGCCCGGGCTGATAGGAGCCCTGAGTGTCGGAGTATCGGCCGCAAAAGCCCTCGCTTTCACCCTTGAAGTCCCATTGATCGGTATCCACCACCTGGAGGGCCA
>JACMJO010000573.1 GCA_014380605.1 Fimbriimonadaceae bacterium
GCCGACCGGGACTTTGAAGTTCGGTATGTTTGCCTCGCTTCCAATCCTTGTCTGGAGCCCTTGATTTCATGGGCAACCTGAGAACGAGAACCCATGAGAAACTGAAGGAGCCGCTGATCGCACGCGCGAAGCTGAGTTTTCGCGGTTGGGGAGATCACAGGATCGCTCTCAGTAAACTTTGCCAATATTTGATCTCGTTCGCTAATGAGTGAGTCAACCTCTTCCCATCGGTCCAGAACGACCGCCGCTTCGATGGCCAAGCCGAGCATTCTGTATCGCTCAACCGCCTGGTCGGCTTTAGGCGGCAAGTGGAACCTCGTGAATCGGCTGGCGGGAGATTTGCTCAACCTCAACCCAACTCTGCCGAAGATCGCAAAGAATTTTGATGCAGCGATCGATCGGTTCGGGCTTATCGCCGATGTTAGCTTCCACGAGCTCGTTCAAGACGTAAGTGTAAAGGGCAAGTAGATTGGTGGCGATTTCTCCACCTTGCTCCATGTCCAAGCAAGACATGAGCTCCATTACGATTTTTTGCGCCTTCTGCAGGTTCTTGTTTTGAATCTCCAAGTCCTGATGCTCGATCCCATACTTGCCGGCCTCCATAAATCGGAGAGCGCCATCGTAAAGCAAGATCACGAGTTGAAGAGGGGACGCGCCATTCACTGCGCTTTTCTGATATTCCTGAACGAATCTACCGTTTGCCAAGTGGGTTTCCTCAAATGCTAGAAGCTACTCAAGAATTGTCGGAACAGGATTCCCGGTAGCTCACCGTTTCTTTTGTCTTTCCTCATGGAGGCTAGAAGCGTAGGCCATCCAAGTCGCGGTCAGGATGGCGAGCAGCATCAACATGAGCGGCGCAAACCACTCGATCCACTGCGGATACATGGGCGGGGGAATGCGTTGCGCCTGCACCTCTAAGAATATTTGTTGGAACCTTAGATAAAGGAATATGGCCACCGCCATCATGCCGCCAATGAACCCGGCGGCTCCGGCGATGCCGTATTTCCAGGCTTGGTAGGCGCCGCAAAGGAGTGCGGGCAAGAGCCCAGATGCGCAGGCTTTCAAAAGTGTCGGGATGTTATGAATATCGAGCCAGAGAAAAAAGGGCCAAACGGAAAGGAAGTAGGTTCCAAAGGATGCGACGACGAACCCAGTGCAGCCAAATACCATTTGGGTGTCCATATCCCGTTCCGGCGGTCGGGGAGACTCCAATTTTTCATCGGTTGACAAAGGTTCCATGACGTTCATCCGACAGGTTCTAAACCGGTTTTTGAGGTTGCAATATCCAAGTTAGCTTAAAACTTCATAACAACTATTAGGTTTTTGATGTAAAACCCTCTAGTTCGCAGGGATAAATACCAGTATCATTGTTGTGGTTCGTCGCGTGCATGGATGTGTCTGCGAGCTCGGCGGGCTAGCTAGTGGAGGAAACTTATGCGCAAATTAGGCTTGCTATCAGCCTCTATCGCGGTGACTGCGATTCTTGCAGGCTGCGGTGGCGGTGGCGGTGGCGGTTCCAGCCAGGTAACCAGAACGGTTGCTGGCTTTGTTTATGTTTTAGGAGGCACTGGAAGCGGCGGATCGGCAGCGGTCGTCATTCCTACGGCGGTTGCCCCAGCCGGGTACTTCGCGCCCACTTCGGGCACCGTAACCCTTAGCGTTCCTGACGGAACGATTTCTCGGGCGCCGGATTCTGAGCCATTCAACATGGTGCTCAGCAACGCTGTCATCTGTTCGGTGAAAGCTGACGAAAACACGCTAATCAGCGTTAGCGGGTCGGGTCTGAACTACCAAGGAGACCCAAGAACTCTCGCGGCATTTACGGCCAACATCGGCGTAAAGGCGAACACGAATACGGTTTTATCATTGAACAACGGTTCGACGGTTTACACTCCTGGCCCTGAAGCATCCTTGTTCTATACGATCGATGGCAATCCGCCAACTCAGCCCTTACAGCAATTCATTGCTGGTGGTGGCGCCCAATCGCTCACGGTCGTCGGGCTTGATGCGAGCGGCGTCGTCGTTCCAACTGCGACTTTCACGGTTTCGAGCGATGGACCTGAGGTTGTTGTAAGCGGAACGAATCCTGGAGCTGGTCCATTCGGCCTTACTCCTGCAACATCTGCCGTTCCAGAGGACGTTGTCGACATAACCATCGACTCTGTCGATTCAAACCTTCAAGCTGTCATCAATGGCAACTTCGATCATGGAACGCCGACGACGGTGAATGTCACCGCGGCTCAATCCACTGTGCTGTGGGGCACAACTGCACCCGTTGTTGCGAACACGAACACAACTGTAACAGCTACTGTCTTGAATCAGGTCGGATCGCCCATGCCTGGCGAAACGGTTACGTTCTCGACGAACAAGATTCCCGCCTCAGGCAACGCCTGGAGCGGTGCTGAAGCAGCGCTTGGTGGCAATGCATTCGCCACTCAGAGCGGCCCAACTATTGCAGGCGGAACTTTCGCTACGACATTTGATCCTCCAACAGCGTTGAACCCAACGCTTAATGCAGGGCAGCTCGCAGTTAAGGGCGCCAACGTGATTACGGCAACGGCTGGTTCGGCATCGGGAACCGTGAACGTCACAATCCTGCGCCCAATCGGATCCCTCACCATCGCGGGCAACCTCGCGGTCGACACGGGAACCCCTGCATCTGCTTACTCCATCACTGGAGCCCTGGATGTGGACGGCGACACGGCGACGCTTCCGGTAGGCAGCGTTACCTGGACCTTGACCAATACCCCGTCTGCGGGCAACATCGGTAATGTTGGCGACGAATCGCCAGCGTCGGTATCTGCAGCGTCGGGCAGCAGCACGTCCGCGACCATTAACGTGGCTCCGGGCAACACGGCGGGTCAGTACACGTTGCAAGCAACGATTGGCACGGTCAACTCAAACACACTCACTACACAAGTCTATGGCGTTCCGGCGAAGCTCTTCTTCAGCCCGAACACGACCGTTTCGGCAATCTCCGGAGCGAGCGGTGAGTACCTGACGGGTGGAACTGGAAACACGATCAACGTGACCTTCAGCTTCCTTGATAGCTTCGGCCACACGGTCGGCGGCGGCGTTCCAGGCGGTTCAGTTGGATTCAACTACACCGGCAACATCGACTCGTCCACGGGCGGATCGCTCAATCCTGGATCGGGCGCAAACAACAGCGCGTTCACGATCATTACCGGCCCTGGAGATGGCCTCTTTACCATCACCACCCAAGGAACCTGGAATGGCACGAACGGCGGGGTTGGTTCGTTCAACCTCCAAAAGAGTGTTGGCCACAACGCTCCCTAGTCTCTGATTAGGCTCACCTTAGCCCCTGCTTCCATTTGGAAGCAGGGGCTTTTTTGCAGATGATTGGGGTGATTCCTTGGCAAGGGTGAAAGGGTGAAAGAGATCATTCCAGAGGGTGCACTCGATGTGAATATTGCTCCTCGGCCCTCACCTCAATCACCCCTTCATAGAATCACCCCATCATCCCAGCCCTGGTCCTAAGCTCTTTGAACCTGAGTTCAGGTATCATCTGCGATTGGTCGAAAGGCCAAATCAAAAAATCAAGCCACAGACAAGGCACGCCGACCCTTTGCCAAGGCGACGCTGAACCTGTCTGACAACGGCGGGAGCATGAATGGCAAAACTTTGTCTTATTATTAAGCAGAAGGCCAAGCCGAAATTTTCGGCTAGAGCCTACAACAGGTGCAGTATCTGCGGACGAGCCCGTGGGTATGTTCGATTCTTCGGAGTCTGTCGCATCTGCCTTCGCGAAAAAGCGCACGTCGGCCAATTGCCGGGCGTGAAGAAAGCGAGCTGGTAAGGAACCAGGAGGTCACCTATGCATAGCGATCCCATCGCGGACCTTCTCACACGCATTCGAAATGGCGCGCAAGCGCGATTGACGAGCGTTGATATTCCGCACAGCAAAATCAAAATTGAAATCGTCAAGATTCTCGAGGCCGAAGGTTATTTGACGGGCCACGAGGTCACCACCGAGAGCAAGTTCCCAACCATCAAAGTGCATCTGCGCTACGATGCTAAGCGAAAGCCTCTCATCACCCACCTTGGCAGAGTGAGCAAGCCGGGCCTTCGAGTCTACAAACCCTGCGATGATCTAAAACCGATCCGCAACGGACTTGCAACCCGAATTCTCACCACGTCTCAGGGACTCATGACTGACCGAGAGGCGCGAAAGCGCAAGATCGGCGGCGAGATCCTTTGCGAGGTGTACTAACCATGTCGAGAATCGGTACCAAACCTATTCCCGTTCCAAGCGGCGTCACAATTACCGTCGACGAAGCCACCAACGTTGTCACAGTCAAGGGCCCGAAAGGCGAGCTTCACCAGTCGATTAGCCGACTGTTGACGGTCAGCCAGGACGATGGGAAGTTGGAGCTTTCAAGGCCCAACAACCTCCGTGAGGCTCGAAGCCAACATGGCTTGGCCCGCACATTGATCAGCAACATGGTCGACGGCGTAACTAAGGGGCACTTAAAGACCCTCGAGATTCAGGGCGTCGGCTATCGTGCCACCATGGAAGGTAAGAACCTTCTGCTCAATATGGGATATTCCCACCCGGTCCGCGTCCAGGCGGATAAAGGCGTGACTTTTGAGATCGTCGCGGACGAGAAAGCTCGAACTCAGAAGATCAACGTATCCGGCATCGACAAACAGGCGGTCGGACAGATCGCCGCCGACATTCGCAAGGTGCGAAAGCCAGAGCCCTATAAGGGCAAGGGTATTCGATACAAGGGCGAAGTCGTCAAGCTAAAGGCCGGTAAGCGAGCGGCCGCGAAGAAGTAAGGAGTTTTAACCAATGGCAACCAAAACGACTGCTGAATTGCGGAAGGCGCGCCACGCCAGAATCCGCAAGCGAGTTGAAGGAGCACAGGACCGACCAAGGTTGGCCGTGTTCCGTAGCTTGCAGCATATCTATGCACAGATTATCGACGATTCGACCGGAACCACCCTCGCCGCCGCAAGCAGCCAGGAAAAGGACCTCACGGTCACTGGCAACGCGGAAGGCGCCAAGAAAATTGGTCAAACCCTCGCTGAGCGAGCTAAGGCAAAAGGAATCAGCGCGGTCGTATTCGACC
>JACMJO010000574.1 GCA_014380605.1 Fimbriimonadaceae bacterium
GGACGACAGAAGGGCTGAGGAATCTGTGGGTTCATTGCCATTGTTAGCGGGAAGAGGGTTTTGGGGGCATGGCGCAATTGCGGGAGAGTCTCGCCGAGTGCGGGCCGCCATTCATGGCGACCGCTCGGCATTTGACGAACTGGTTGGCCTCCACGAGCCTGAGATTCGCCGCTACGTTTCCAAGAGAATTGTGAACGAGTCCGTGGACGACGTCTTGCAGGATGTCTGGCTTGCCGCTTGGGCCGCCCTTCCCAATTTTGATCAACGGAGTCGGTTCAAGACTTGGCTGTACGGCATCTGCCTGCACAAGATTCGCGACCACTACCGAGCCATAAAACGCGTCGTGCCCTCGATCGAGTTAGACGACCAGATCGCGGCAAAGTCCGCTTCGGGCGTCGATGCGATATTGGTGGTAGCGATCCCTGGGATGCTCGCCGAACTTACCGACAGCCAGCGCGAGGTGCTGGAATTGTATTATTTTTCACAACTGAATTTGCCGGAAATTTCCAGGGCCCTCAATCGGAATCTGAATACGGTTAAGTATCAATTCTATCGTGCCCATTCCGAGCTGGCGGATATGATGCAGGAGGACCAGAAATGAGCAAGCCATGCCAGGGAAGGGATGAAGTTCTGTTGATGATGGCGCAGGGTCAGCTTGGCCTATGGAAGAGCCTTCAGATCCGATGGCACGTGCAAAGGTGTCCGGACTGTAGAGGCAGGCTTGGCCGATTCTCCATGCTTTCGACCGCCTTGGCGACTGCCCTTGCTTCACCAAACGGCCCTCGGTGGATTCCACAGACAGGCAACCTGAGGCTGTTTGCGACCAAAGGTTTGATTGTCGGGGTGCTGGTCCTGTTTATGATCTTTGGCCTGCTGTCCCTTCGAAGGGCGGCGGAAGCCTCTGAACAACCTAAGCCAGAGACCGCCCCAGCGGCGGGGCCCAAGCACTGCGGGAAGTCGGACAGCGTGATCGTCCCGTTAGCGCCTAAGCCTTGCAAGACAAAGGCTTAGACGAGACAAACTTTCCGCGAGAGACTTACGACACTTAAGAGGACAGATTCCAAGAGAATCTGTCAAATCCATCCTCATCCCCTTGGGGGAGCGAACGCTCCCCCTTTTTTGTGGGTGTAAGATACTGATATGAGCGCCGCCGAAAAGTCTTACATGCCTGATCTAGCGAGCGAATATCCTCTCGCCGAATCATTAATCGAATCCTACGGGCGTGATGGGCACGTCCTCATCCGAGGTTTGCTCTCTCCTGCGGAGGTAAGCGTGTATCGCCAAGCGATCTTGGATGCGGTGGCAGAGTTAAGCAAAGACGTTCGCCCCCTCGAGGAGCGAGACACATACGGCAAAGCCTTCCTCCAGATCATGAACCTGTGGGTTCAAGATGAGAACGTTCGCCCCTTTGTCCTCTCGAAGCGGATTGCAACGGTCGCCGCCCAGCTCATGGGGGTTGTTGGTGCCCGGCTTTACCACGATCAGGCTTTGTTCAAGGAACCAGGTGGGGGGCCGACGCCTTGGCATCAGGACCAGCACTATTGGCCTCTGGATACGGACAACACCGTCACCATGTGGATGCCCTTGGTCATGGCCGACACCTCCATGGGCACTATGCGCTTTGCCTCTGGTTCCCACGAAGTGGGCTATCTGGGCGATATGCCGATCTCGGACCAATCTGAGGCGATGTTCGAGCAGTTCGTAGCGGAAAGAGGCTATCGGATCACCGAATCCGGGGCCATGGCGGCGGGCGATGCAACGTTTCACAGCGGCTGGACGCTTCACGGGGCTCAAGGAAACGGTTCCTCCACAATGCGGGAGGTTATGACCATCATCTACTATCCAGACGGGACCGTAGTGGGTCCGGCCGACAATGACAATCGCAAGGCGGACTTGGCGGCCTGGCTGCCGGGACTGGCTCCGGGGCAACTTGCGGCAAGCGAACTGAATCCGCTGGTCAGCTAGTGCCTTCGGCAGTGCCGACGGCCGTACGGTAGATGGGCTCCAGGTCGGTTTCCCCATCCATATCGACCCCAAGATCGCGAATTCGGCCGTCTTCGAGCGAGTAGACCCAACCGTGGACGGTCAAGTTCTGGCCGTTGCGCCACGCCTGTTGAACGATGGTCGTGTGGCATACGTTCCGAACCTGCTCGATCACGTTTAGCTCGCAGAGGCGGTCCAACTTGCGGTCCTCATCGAGGCCCGCCAACTGCCACTCGTACTTGCTATAGATGTCCTTGATGTGGCGGAGCCAGTTATCGATAAGTCCGAGTTCATGGGATTCCATCGCGGCGCTTACGCCTCCGCATCCGTAGTGGCCGACAACCATTACATGTTCGACCTTGAGGATCTCGACGGCGAACTGAATCACGGATAAGCAGTTGAAATCGGTGTGGACCACGATGTTTGCCACATTCCGGTGGACAAAAACTTCACCGGGCTTGAGCCCGACAATTTGGTTTGCGGGAACCCGACTATCAGAGCATCCAATCCAAAGATACTTCGGAGCTTGCTGGGCAGCAAGGGTCTGGAAGAAGGTGGGATCCTGGGCCTTGATCCCTTCCGCCCATCGGCGATTCTGTTCGAGGAGGTTTGCAAGGGTGGACATTTGCGGGCATCGAGATGCTACCGTATCCTTCTCTTTCGGGTACAAAGAAGACCTCTTGGGCGGTTGGCACAGTGGTAGCGCGTCCCGGCTGGCCGGGAAGGTCTCAGGTTCTCTCCTCTCTCACAATTAGCTTCCTATAGGTATAACAAGGTTCTTCTTGGGCGGTTGGCACAGTGGTAGCGCGCTTCGTTCACACCGAAGAGGTCACAGGTTCAAATCCTGTACCGCCCACCATTTTTCTTTAACCACTGTATCGTAGAAATGCCAGGTTTCTCAAATCCAAGTTCTCAATCGCATACACGTAAAGGTCGATGCAATAAACTGTGAGAGATTGAGTTCGTGGAGATTTGCTGATCTCAAGGGTTAGGAGAAAGTTCATGAAAAAACAAATCGTCGCCCTTTCTTGCCTTTGCCCGCTGACTTCAATGGCGGCATTTTACGATTTTGAAGATCGCAGTGCCGGTACAAACGCCGCCAATGTTTATCCCGGCTTGACCATCACAAACGGTAATGCGACCGGCACGGTCAGCGTTGGTTCAACCATCTTCTGGGCTGAAACCTTAAACGGATTTCAAGTATCAGACAACGCTGCCCTCTCGTGGAGCGGGACTAAGACACTCTACACGGACAGCCTTGTCGATACTCTCATCCGGTTTGATACTGCCGTCAGCAACGTAAGCATTCAAAGCGATCCGGGGACTCCAGAAAATCCCGACATTATCCGTCTTATTGGGATGAAAGCAAAGGCCAACCCGGGTGAATTTGACGTACTGGTCTTTAATGAAATTTTTGATAACGGGACAACTCTTGGGACGACTTTGCTGCAATTTGGCATTGGCACAGGCGTGGATTACGTGCTACTGCAGTCTACGACCGAGAACGAAGCCTGGGATAACCTCAGCACCGCTGCTGTTCCAGAGCCGATTTCTCTGGCCGCCCTCAGTGCGGGAATCGTCTGCCTGATTCGCCGCAAATCAAGAAGTTGAGTTATCTTTCTCATCATTGCTCGATTGAGCTTGGAAAAATCGGGTGGTCAGTAAACTGGCTGCCCACTTCGACCTGACTTGGAAGTATTGACTGTGGAAAGTCAGCTTTACCTGAGCGAGGTCGGGATTGGCATCGGCACGGGACGTTGGCTAATCCCTTTTGTCAGCCAGAAAAAATGGGATACAGAAAACCACCATTTGGGCTCAATCAAGGAAAAAATTGTTACTTCGTTCACACCGAAGAGGTCACAGGTTCAAATCCTGTACCGCCCACCATTTTTCAGGTTCAAAATGGTCGCCTTCGAGTGGCCATTTCCCATTTCTGAAGCTTCGTCACCATTCATGTCACCATTGAGAGCCGATAACCGTAGAACACAATCTATGCATGAGTAGCGTCGCCACAACGACAAGACCACGCACCGACTGGGTGCGCGGAATTGATGGCCCAGTGTCGTCAGGGCTTCAGCCCGGCAAGAGTCGGTGGCTTGTGCCAGTGAATGCTAAGGTGGGCTTTGGTGGAAACCCTGGAGTAGGTCTTGTCCGCCGAGCAGGGCGATCCAGGTGAGGACTGCAGTCCAGTGCAATAGGACCGGCGGCCAGAGGGATTTTGAGATCAGATAAACGGCCGTGGAAGCGGCGCCCAGGAAGGCTGCGATCGCTAAAAACTCCGGTGAGGTGAACAGCGCCCAGGCTGCGGGGCGGAAGAGCGAGGCGCTGAGTGGATGTGCGGCGACGAAGGCGACGAGGGACACGGTCGAGATGAGGGCGAGACGCGGTTTGGTGACTCGGTTTGCGTCCCTCGGCAGAGGAAGCACACGGAAGATAAGCTCTTCCATTAGCGCTGGACTGAGCAGAGTGGTAATCGCCAAGAGGGCGAACGCCTTCGGCGATAACTCCGCGAGGCTTGGCCGCAGAAAGCCAGAGCCGAGCCCTATCGATAAGGCGAAAGCCGAGAATACGGCGTAAACGAGCAGGCAATGCAGCCAAGTCCGAGCGGGAGGGAAGGTGAGGATCGCCGCACGCAAGTCCGCGAAGCGCTCCTGAAGCATAGCTCTGATCCTCATGGAGTCAGTCTACGCGCCCAAAGCTTCCACAAGCCAAACGTGTTCTACGAACTTGCAATTCGACAGGCATGCCGAAGACCAACCGTCCAGATACTCCAGATCGCTGACAGGATTTCGTTAGACGTCGTAGCACGGCTAGGGCTTGGCGTCGAGAAAGTCGTTCACCATTGGGACGATGATGGGTATGCGCTGCATCAGCGTCACGTGGGTGGTGTCGGGCAAGATGGCCAATCGCGATGCGGAGCGCGGTCCCATGTCGCCGTGGGTCTCGCCACCCTTTAGGCGAAACATCTCGGCGATGTGCGCGAGCCGAATGCCGTCAGCGTCGCCGTGGATAAAAAACATCGGTGCCTTAGTGGCCTTAAGCTTGTCGGCTCCGAAGTCGTACGCTTTCGAGGCCGTGGCGGCCATTCGCCGGACGAACTTCGGAAAGTCGTCTGGAGTCGGACTCAGCTTCTTGTATTCGGTGTCAAGGGTCGATCCTTTGAAATCGTCGGCCGTAAGTTTCGAGATAGATTCGTGCGCTCCGGAGACCGCGCCGTCACTCCGGAACGTGGACGAAATGATGAC
>JACMJO010000575.1 GCA_014380605.1 Fimbriimonadaceae bacterium
GCTCGGCCAACAATCCAACCGCACGCGGGCCCTGCACGGCGATCATCGCGGTGTCGTTCGTATCGTCCTTGATCTCGACGCCAAAACTATGCTGCTTCAGCATCCACGCGACGTCTTTCTCATGATTGGCCGCATTGACTACCATCGCGAACTTGGTGGGCTCTAGGCGATAGACGATAATGTCGTCCACGCACCCGCCCTGGTCGTTGGGGAGCAGTGAGTACTGGCCGGTGTTGTCCTCCAACTTGCTTACATCGTTGGTCGTGATGTGCTCTAAGTATTCGAGGACGCGATCCCCCTTAAGAACAAGCCGCGCCATGTGGCTGACGTCGAACATCCCAGCATGCTCGCGAACCGCTTTGCCTTCCTGGATGACGCTGGCGTACTGCACCGGCATCTCCCAACCGGCAAACGGCACCAACCGCCCTCCGGCTTCAACGTGGCAATCGTACAGCGGCGTGCGAAGCATGGTCTCAGTCATGGGATTGATTGTACCGACGCGCTCATCAGGCTATGCTCTAGGCATGAAAATGACCAACAACATTGCGTTGGGCGTGGGCTTGGGAAGGCTCCAGGAAGCCTCGTCCTTCTATCAAAGCGAGATGGGAATGAAGCTTGGCGAAACCAGCAAAAACTGGATCGAGTTAAAGGCAGGCGACTTCAACCTGTACTTAGTCGACGACGACCATGGAACGCCGACGTTTGAGGTCCTCGTGCCGAATGTCGATGAGGCGATGGACCGGCTAATCGCGTCGGGTTGCGAGGAGACCATACTCGATGGCTCGCCCAAGGAGAGGTTTGTGAAGACGCCGTTTGGACAATTCTTCTGTGTTTCTCCTCTTGCCGAGAACTGAGGCAGTTTTGGAACCACTTCCCGACCGGCGCGAGTCCCATAAAGGCGAGGTAACCACCCATGCCAAGAGGAGACAAGAACAAATACACGGATCAGCAGAAGCGCCAGGCTGAGAAGATTGAAGAAGGCTATAAAGACAAAGGAATGTCCGAGGAGCGCGCGGAAGGTATCGCCTGGGCGACCGTCAACAAAATCCATGGCGGAGGCAAGAAGCCAGGTGGGTCCGGACACGGCAAGAAACCGGACTACACACGTTCACCCTCGGAGAAGCGCCGGACTGCGGCATTGAAAGGCTGGGAGACTCGCCGATCCAAAGCTAAAAGCAAATAGTTCGCTATTTCGCAGATTCAATGAACCGTTGAACGTCCCTTGGTCACTCACTCTGCCGAGGCATGATAATGCAGGCAGTAACCGACATGGGGACTCATCGCGACTTAAACGACATCGCCGCCATCGCCCGCGAGCATTACGATACGGTGTATCGTTTTTGCGCTCGCCGGGTGGGGATTGACGCCGCCGCCGATACCGCGCAAGAGACCTTCCTTACAGCTCAACGGGCAATTGCAAAGTTCCGTGGAGCATCTTCCCTTTCCACCTGGCTTCTGGGCATCGCGAATAACGAATGCCGCCGGATGTCCCGTAAACGGCGATGCGAACCGCCGATGATCGAACTCACGGAGACCGGCTCCGCCGAGCACCATGAGGAAACGATCATCAACCGGCACGCGCTTCAGCAGGCCCTCGCCAAGCTGAGCGTCGAGCATCGAGAGGTGGTGCTCCTTCATGAAGTGGAGGGGCTCAGCTATGAAGAAGCCGCCCTCGTTTTAGGTGTGCCCGTCGGCACCGTCAAATCCAGGCTGCACCACGCATTTTCCAACCTACGCAAGTCGCTCACCGAGTTTCAGGAGGGCGTGCGATGATCATGAGAGAAGAATTAAAGGCATTTATCGACAACGAGATTTCGGATACGGATCGAACGCGAATCCTCAAGGAGATTGAAGACAATCCCGACCTACAGGCGGAAGTGATCGAGCTTCGCCAGATGTCGAGAGTTATCAAGGAAGAGGCGTGGCAGCCACAGGCGGTGGGATTGGAGAGAACCTTGGGCGCACTGGCCGCCAACAAGCCCACTTTCAAGCCATGGTGGATGCGCAACGGCCTCGCCCTCATCGCGGCGGGCGCATGCACCGTCCTGTTCGCGTTCATCATGTTCCCCGTATTTGCCCAGAGCAAGGCGGCGAGCAAGAAGGCCCCTGACATGAACGGGGCTCAGCAGGACATGGCTAAGAGCGCATCCCCTGCGATGGATATGCCTGCCCTGGCCGAAGAAGGCTTTGGTGGGGCTCAAGCCCCGGCAGATTCTCAAGCCGACAGTCTGGCCGGCAAGAGCAGTGCGGGCGAAAGTCTAAGCTTTCAACGAGGCACGGACTCGGGCCTTGCCAGTCGAGCGCCTGCGGCGGCCCCAACTGCAGCGTTCGCCCAGCCCCGCTACCAGATCAAGACCGCGAACCTCAGCGTGGAAGTCGTCGATGTGCCAAAGGCTCAACAAGACGCCGAGAACATCGCGAAAGCGGTCAACGGTCGAGTGGAGAGCAGTCAAAAGTCGGACGACGAAGGCACGCTTGCCAGTGCAGAGCTAACCTTCCGAGTACCCGTCGCCAACTTTGAAACCGCCGTGAATCGAATCCGAAAGCTAGGACGAGTGCTCAACGACGGCCTAACCGGCCAAGACGTCACCGGCCAAGTGGTGGATGCAGAAGCCCGAATGAAGGTGATGAAGGCAGAGGAGGACCAGTATGTGGAACTTCTCAAGGCAACCAAGAAGATCGGCGAAGTCCTTTCCGTAAAGGAACGCCTAAGCCAAGTACGACAGGAGATCGAAAGCCTCGAAGCCACCCGGAAGGTACTCAAGGATCAGTCTGCTGAGTCGACGATCCACCTGTCGCTGACCGAAAAGCCGAGTCCGGATAAGCCAGAGCAGAATCCCGAGTGGTCGGAAGATGCTTGGTCTAAGGCGGTAAATGGTCTCAATGCGGTTGGCAGGGCTCTAGGGAGTGCGGCGGTGTTCCTCTTCGTCTTCAGCCCCATTTGGCTTCCAATCGCCTTGCTGGCCTGGTGGCTCACCCGAAGGGCGCGCCGGTAACTACCCTGTACGCGGGCATGCAAACGCAGTAACCTTGTCGCATGCCCGTATCGTTCGAGCAGATCGTCGCCGCCCGAAGTCGAATAGAGTCTGGAATTCTCCGCACGCCGTGCAAGGAATCTCAGACTCTATCCGAGCTTTTCGACTGTCAAGTCTTTACGAAGCTCGAGTATCTCCAGCGCACGGGCAGTTTTAAGGAAAGGGGCGCCAGAAATGCCCTTCTCCTGTTGCCCAGTGAAAGGCGGGCAAACGGCGTCATCGCGGCCAGCGCAGGCAACCACGCCCTCGCCCTTGCCCATCACGGACGGGATCTTGGCATCCCGGTCACCGTCTGCATGCCAATCTTTGCGCCCCTCGTGAAGCAAACCCGCTGTCGCCAACTTGGAGCCAGAGTTATCCTCACCGGAACGAACATTGCCGAGGCAAAGATAGAGGCGGATCGTCTGGTTGAATTAGAAGGACTGACTTACGTTCATGGCTTTGATGGTCTGGATGTAATCGCCGGGGCCGGAACCCTTGGCCTTGAAATCCTGGACCAAGTTCCCGAACCCGACGCCGTCGTCGTCCCGATCGGAGGAGCTGGACTCATCGCCGGAATGGGCCTTGCGATGAAAACCATGCGATCCGGAATCGAACTGATCGGAGTCGAACCCGCTTACGCGCAATCGTACACGGAAGCCGTCAAGGCGGGCAAACCGGTCACCACCATCGTGCATCCAACCCTCGGAGACGGCCTTGCGGTTCCGTGCGTTGGAGTCAACGCATTTGAACTCGCTCAGCGATTCGTGGACCGCGTCGTTCTCGTCGACGAGTCCCAAATCGCCCTCGCCATACTTCGGCTCATCGAGTTGGAGAAAGGAGTCGTCGAGGGAGCAGGAGCGGCTCCACTGTCTGCGATGCTCAGCGGGCAACTCACTCACCTGAAAGGCAAGAAGGTCGTGCTCGTGCTCTGTGGCGGCAATATCGATCCGGCTGTCTTGGATCGCGTCATCGACTTCGGCTTGGTAGCGGATGGCCGCCTATCCCGATTCACGGCCGTCATTTCAGATCGCCCCGGGGGACTTGCCGCCTTCACCCAAGTCGTTGCCGAAGCTGGAGCGGGTGTGAAGCAGATCGAACATGAGCGGCTGTTTGCTTCAGCCGACATGTCCAAGGTAACCGTGGTCTGCACGATCGAAACTCGAGACCGCGACCATGCCGCCTCGCTCCACGCGTCTCTAAGGGCGGAAGGCTTCGAGATCAGCGCCTAACCCTAGGGTAAGACGCTGACTTCGAGTCGACTAGCGGACATACCTCCAAGATGTAAACGGTGGGTTGCCTTCTTAAACACGCTTTGGTCCGCCTCGAAGATGTTGCAGAAAGTTTGCGGGTTTCTATCGATCAAGGGGAACCATGAGCTTTGAACTTGAACCATCACCTTGTGCCCCTTCTTGAATGTGTGGCAAATGTCTGGAAGGACGAACTCTACTTTCTCCACCCTACCGGGTGTGAGGGCGGTTGGCTTCGACCACGAATTGCGGTACTTCGCCCGCATCGGCTCTCCGCGAATCATCATCTGATACCCACCCATCGGAATCTCCGAGCCGCGAGGCGAATTGTTGGGCGCATTGTTTGGAAAGACGTCGATGAGCTTCACAATGAAATCTGCATCGGTTCCGGTTGTACTCACGTACAAGGTCGCCTTTATCGGACCAGCTAAGGTCAAGTCGGTTTCCTGCACCGGCGTCTCAAAGCTGACGACATCTGGCCTACCCCAAACAAACCTTTGATCTTCCAGCATGTACTGTCGAGGCATCCCCGCTGAAATCGCGGTTGAGACGGGAACCGGTTTTGCCGGATCGGATACCCACTCGATGAAGTCCCCTATCGATCCCCGCGCGATCGGCTCTGCGATGATTGGACCCTTAACCAACTGACCGGATCCACCCATTAGGAAAGCCATAGCGCCTGACTTTGGCGGCCAACTCTCAAATGTCCGCCACTTATCTGCCCCAACGTCGAACACGGTCACGTCGGGAATCGACGGCTTCGCCGAATCTTGCCACAGGTAGTACCGGAAGAACGGTTTCTGATACTTGTCTCGAAAATCCTCGCCTGTCTTCGTGGCCCACTTGATGTCGTGCAGGGCGTCGCCCGGCCCGCCATTCCACGATCCGTGGTACCAGGGCCCCATGATCAGCTTGCTGTCGTTGTTCGGCGTGCTCCGCTCGATCGCTTTGTACATATCGAGCGGACCGTAAAGGTCTTCCGCGTCAAAGAATCCACCAACTGTGAGGATCGCCACCTTGTCCGCTTTCTTCAAGTGTTGGGACACGTTCTGTGTCTGCCAATACTCGTCGTAGTCGCCATGCTTAACCCACTCCTTCCAAAGCGGAATCTGGTTCATGTTGTACTTGGTCAGGGCATTCTTGATCGGACCCATATCCAGGAAGAAGCGGTAGCCATCCGGTGTGCCATGTGTAAAAACGCCGCGACCGTAATCCTGCGTCGGCCCCGAACGAGGTTTGCCAAAGCCGGCAATGAAGTTCATGGCGTGGGGAAGGAAGAACGCGCCGTTGTGGTGCATGTCGTCCCCCAACCAGTTATCGACCATCGGCGCCTGAGGACTCGCCGCTTTCAAAGCCGGATGAGGATCGATCAGGCATTGAGCGGCATAGTGGCCAGGAAAGCTCGTGCCATAAACCCCGACTCTGCCGTTGTTGTTGGCAACGTTCTTGAGAAGCCAGTCGATCGTGTCCGAGGTATCGGTCGCCTCGTCGACCTGGCCCGCTCGCTTGTTGGGAATGAAGGGCGTCATCCACTTAAAATCCCCTCCCGACATGTAACGCCCCCGAACATCCTGGTAAACGAAGATGTAGCCTTCCTTCGTGAAGTTAGCCTCAGGACCCAAGTTTGCCCGCATCTCGGTCCCATACGGTCGGCAAGAGTAAGGCGTCCGCATCATCAGGAGCGGAGCCTTCTTACTGGAGTCTTTTGGAGCATAGATAGTGGTGAACAGCTTCACGCCATCCCTCATGACGACCTCGACTTCCCTCTTCGTGTAGTTCGATTGGACATAGTCGACTTGAGAGGCTGAGAAGCAAGCCACACAAAACAACGCGACAGAGAAAGTGCGCCTTAGGTTCATGGTGAAGAGCTTCGAGATAGACGCTGTTTTTCCTGCATGTGCCACTGCCAATCCCGGTTTACCTTCCGCCACACTCTCCACCAACTGTCCCGATAGATCGTGTGGACCACCGTCGTTTTCGAGCCGTTGCCAAGACTGATGCCCCATTTATCCATGGCTTTCTGTTGCCAAGTTCCTTGATACAGCCGTACGGATTCCCGCCGATTGCGTCGATACGCTCCCCAATTTCCAACCACATTCGGGCCCTTGAAACCCTTGATTTGGAGCTTTACATCTAAGTCGCGCCATGCCTCAAAGTACGGCTGATCTACTTCATACACTATTCTTGTGGACGCCCTTCCGTGGTTGACGAATATCGGCTTGTCCAGGCCCGAAACAGGCGGTTCGATCTCTCGTGGCCAGACTGCAAAGGCAACGGTTGCAGTGAGAAACACACCGATCACGGCCAAAATCCATCGCTCAGTCCGAATCCACCTCTCCATTCCCTTCTCCCTAAGTATAAGAGACGCAAGTCGGTAAACTTCCAGCATGGAATTCCGAATTGAGAAGGACTCTCTAGGCGATGTAAAAGTGCCGGTGGGCGCGTATTGGGGGTCGCAAGCCGAACGGACGCGCAACCTATTCAAGATCAGCGGGCTAATTGAGCATCCCAAAATGATCGACGCCTATATCCTTCTCAAGAGGTCCTGCACCCAATCCAATGCCGACCTCGGATTGCTTGAACCTAAAATCGCCAACGCCATGATTCAGGCCGCCGACGAGATTCTAAGCGGAAAGCTTCGCGACCAATTCCCAATTGATGTCTTCCACATGGGCGCCGGAACCAGCCTCAACATGAACTGCAACGAGGTTCTAGCCAACCGAGCAGAGGAGATTCTTGGAGGCAAGCTGGGCGAGTACACACTGGTAAATCCCAACGACCATCCGAACTACGGGCAGTCCACCAACGACACGTTTCCGAGCGCGATGCGAATTATGTCCCGGCTGATGCTTGAAGATCTCTTCCCCGCCATCGATGATTTGATCGAGGCGTTTGCCGCCAAAGGCGTTGAGTTCGACCACATCCTCAAGTCCGCGCGAACCCACCTTCAAGACGCGGTGCCGATTCGGCTGGGCCAAGAGTTCACCGCCTATGCGGTGGCCCTTAAAAAATCCCGTCGCTGGTTGGAACACGCGGCATACGAATTGGAAGAACTCGGCATTGGGGGTTCTGCTGCAGGAACCGGACTCAATACCCATCCTGACTACCGGGCAAAGGTCGTCGACTACCTCCGCATCGCAACTGGATTGGAGTTCCGCAACTCGCCTGATATGAGGGAGGCGATGCAGAGCAACCTTGCTATGGCCGCCTTGGCCGCTGGGCTTCGAATCTTCTGTCAAGAGCTCACGCGAATCTCCAACGACCTCCGCATCCTCTGTTCCGGCCCGCTCACGGGGCTTGCTGAAATCGTATTGCCCCCGGTACAGCCTGGCTCCTCCATCATGCCCGGGAAAGTAAACCCCTCAATGGCGGAAAATCTAAATATCGTTCTTTACCAAGTCCTTGGACAATGTCAGTCTATCGACAACTGTGTGATGGCGGGTCAATTGGAATTGAACGTGATGATGCCCGGAATGGCCTTTAGCGCACAGTTTGCCATTGAGATACTCACAAATACACTAAATACATTTACAGAAAACTGTGTACTAGGCATCATCGCCAACGAGGAAATCTGTCGCCATTACGCAGAGACGTCTCCTTCGCTCGCCACCGCCCTGAATGCACATATCGGTTACAAACAGGCAGCGGAAGTTGTAAAGATTGCCCTAGCTGAGAAGAAGTCTATCCCTCAAGTGGTTCGCGAGAAGGGCTTACTTGACGAGACAACATTAGCCAAGGCTTTGGATCCAGCCCTGCTAACAGAACCAGGTATTCCCGGTAAGTAGTGTACAACACTATTTCGCAGCGATCGCACAGCCTAGTAGCATTACTGGCTGGTGTTATTGCTTAGTGTTCAAGAGAGCGCCAGTAATTCTATCAGGATAAAAGATGAGCGATCCTTAGCTATCGCAAAAGACGGCTATCGTATTCGTCATTGCCAATTTTACTGGTTTTTGGTTGACCCGACACTATTCTTAACGACCTTCGGGATTCGGCACGTTTCTCGTTGCTATAATTGTGACAATCCTGATTTTAGGAGAATTGCAATGAATCTATCTATTAGTCTTCGAAAGGGGCTGCTCTTGGCAGGGTTGCTCGGGAGCGCCCTATTAACTACTCCCGCGCACGCAACAGACTTTACAACGGCCATCGCCGGTCGAGTCTTCTGCGATACCAACTGCAACAAGAGAATCGACATTGGCGAGGACGAGCAACTTATGAAAGTTACCGTCCAATTGCTGGATCAAAACGGCAACGTTTTGCAGACGACCACGCCCGAAGTTTTCGGTGGAACCTACATCTTTGGCGACCTCATTCCGGGCCGGACATACACGGTCCGTGTAGTTCCAGGAATCGGCCAAGAAGTCATCAACTCTTTCCCATCTACCAACGGCGTGCGAGTCAGCAAAACCAGGCTAAAAGTCACCGTTGTCAATCTTAACGAAACGTACTACCCGAACGACTTCCTGCTGGAGTGCGGCAACGAAACGTTTAACCAGTGCGAGTGGGGCAAGGATTCTTGCGGCACCGATCCGATCGACCTGATTGAAGATCGTTTCGATGCATTGTTCCCCGACGGGTTTGTGGTTGGCGGAATTAAGACGATCACATTTACCTCTGCATCAAAAATCCTCAGATTCCTTCCTGCGAGCGGTTCTTCCAAGAAACTGAGCATGTCGCGAGTCGACCCTTACTCGAATGCTGAGAGTGCGTTTGCCGGCAATGTTGTGGCGCTCACGCTCAACTTGCGACTGTCGGACGAAGGCATTACGGGCGAGGGCCTGGGCGATAACTTCTTCACAAGTGGTCCTTTTGAGGACATGACGATTCGTGACTTCACCGAGTTGGCCAATCGCGTTCTTGGCGGAGAGACCAGCCTGCTTCCAAACTGCGTTAGCATTAGCGACCTAAACAAGTGGGTTGAGTACGTTAACAACAAGGATTGGAGCGACTGTAACTGCAACTGCGACTTTTACGATCATGGAGACCATGACCGCGATTGCGACAAGAATCGGCACCGCAACTGCAATCACGATCGCGATAAGGACCGAAACTGCAACAAGGATCGACACCATAATTGCAATCACAGCCGAAGTCACGACCGCGATTGCGACAAGGATCGAGACCGAGACTGCAAACGTGGAAAGCGACGGGGCCGAGGCTGCTAAGCCTTAGCCTTGTCTATTAATTTGCTTAAAAGCTTGAGGGTTGAAATGAATAAAAAACTTCTGATAACACTGCCGATCGCCACCATGATGGTGGCAATCGGCCACGCCCAAATCGTTACGGTGGAGTTTGACGACCACACTGGAACAAACGGCAATAGCACGTTCCTGGTGAACTATAACGGATCTTTTAAGACCGTTACGGCAACTCCATTCAACGTCGCTGTTGAAGGCACTCCCTTCGTCGCCTACTGCGTTGAACTCGACCAGGGATCGGCGCCTCCTAACACGGACTATTCCGCGTTTCGACAGTCCATTCGTACATTTCTTCCCATGCCAACCGGAGACCGCTTGGCATACATCTACAATCACCACCACAATGCTGGATTGACCCTAGATCAGCAGATTGCGGTACAGGTTGCCATTTGGGAAGCTAGATACGACTCAACGTTCAATCTGGACGCCGGAATTTTCCGCACCGAGTCGCTGAATTCAACGATCAAGTCCGCCGCCCAAGCGATCTTGACCAATGCGGCCGCCGCTACCATCGGACCGTTCGATCAGGGTATGTACTATCAATCCCAGACTTTTCAGGATTTAATGGGCCCAGTGCCAGAGCCAGCCAGTTTGGTTGCTCTAGGACTTGGGGCTGCTGCCCTCCTTCGACGCCGAAAGAACCGCAAGTAAAAGCGAACGAGAAAAGGCGGGAGATCGATTGATCTCCCGCCTCTTTCTGTTTTAGCCGGCCTTGTTATTAGCTGGCTTCTTGGGTTCTGCCTTCGTCGGCTTAGCTACTCGCCACCGAACCTTGGATGGATCGATCCGCATCTTTGATTCGTGCTTCGTCTTATCTAGCTTCCAAGTACGAACCTTAGACTCCACTTTGGCTGGTAGCTTCTGACCCTCGAATCTCCAAGTGGCTGGCGCAGAGGTGGGCTTTGTTGGATCGATCGATCTGAAGAATGGCGAAGCCGTGCCGGTTATCTTGACTGGACTATTCGATCGGGCGAATGGCGAAGCCGTGCCAGTTATCTTGACTGGACTATTCGATCGGGCGAATGGCGACGGGGTACCGCTTGGCTTCACCGGGTCAGTCGTTTGAACAAGTGGCGATGCCGTGCCCGAGACCTGCTTTCCATCCTCCGTTGTTCCA
>JACMJO010000044.1 GCA_014380605.1 Fimbriimonadaceae bacterium
GTTGCGGTAACCAGTAAGAGAGTCAGGATCAGGTGGCGCATGAGCCCATTTTAGACCTTTACTTCTCGCAATTAGTGCTGAAGAAATCCCTGGCCCTGGAGCCAATCCAACAAGGTCTCGCGACCGGTCATGTGATTTAGATCCACTCGCTTGCCGGACTTCTTGGACCATGGTTGGTCGGTTGGCATTTGTTGGCTCAGAGAGAATGCCGCCATTCGTTGATCGTATTCCTCGGTAGATACGCTTTGATCGTAAGTTTCGCGGAACCAGATGGCTTCTTGAGAGAGTCGGGGTTTGATTTGGGCTCTTATGGGTTCTGCGGGCCAGCCTAGGCAGAGTCCAAACAAGCCAAATGTCCCTTCCGGCAAGTTGAGCAGGTTCTTCACGCCTTCCGCATCATTGCGCAGGGCGCCGATGTAGCAGATCCCCAGTCCCATGGCCCCCGCTGCGCAGACCATTCGCTCCGCCGCAAGTGCAGCGTCGATAACCGCCATCGTGAAGAACTCAGTGTGGCCCAGCCCCGCGCATGCCTCGCCTTGCTTCTCAGCGACTTGCCTGAGGCGGTAGTGATCGGCGATGAAGCAGAAGTAGACCGCGCAGTTCCGAACCTGACTCTGGTCCGCACAGAACTTGGCAATCTCTTCTCGGCGCACGGGGTCCTGAACGCTGACGATGCTCCAGAGTTGGAGGTTGCTACTAGTAGCGGCGCTTTGCGCGGCGGCGACTAAGCCCTGGATCATCGGCTCAGGGATTGGGTCCGGTTTGAACTTTCGGACCGAGCGGTGGTTCAGGAACTTGCTGAGGTCTGGGAGTTCGGGTGCTTCAGTTCCGTAGCGGAGGGTCCAGGCTTCGGCGGGAGACTCGTCGAACATGGCCCATTGTAGATTCATATCGGTACGCTAGCGGCAATATGTGGCAAGGCCGAGAACCTGAACTCCTAACCGATCGCCTGAAGCTCCGCGCATTTCGAATGGCCGACCTTCCCGATCTGCATGCGATCGACTCAGACCCGGCGGTGACCTACTTTCGAGGCATCGAGCCGATGACTCAAGAGGAATCGGAGGCTTGGGTGAGGCGGGCTCAGAAGGGAACTCCTAAGGCGGGGAGGAAGCACTTTAGCTGGTGCATCCGCCGTCGGCAAGACGACGCGTTCGTCGGGTTTACATTGCTCAGGAGCACAAGGCTTGAATATCAAGAGTGGGAAGTGGGCTACTGCTTGGCCCAGGCTCAATGGGGACAAGGCTATGCAACGGAAGCGACCCGAGGAACGCTGGAGTTTGCCTACAGACAACTAAGCGCCCATCGAGTTGTGGCCAACGTGTATCCGCAAAATGAGCCTTCACTGAAATTGCTCCGGAAGCTGGGCTTTCGGGAGGAGGCTCGTCAGCTGGAGACGTATTTTGAGCATGGCGAGTGGCAGGACAATGTGCAGTACGCGCTGTTGTCCAGAGAATGGGAGCAACGCGCGGACTAGCTCACGCCTATTCTAGCTTCTTCCCGGGCTGAGAGAGGTTGAAAATGACTCCTCAAACTCCACCTTCACGACCGTGCAATCCTGATCGACCTCGTCGGCTGGGAAGTCGATATAGAGATTTCCTGGAACCTCGCACCAATCCGCGCTTCCGATTCGGCGATGGGCCAACTCCCTGCCCGACCCAACTACGGATACCCGCTTGACTTTGCCTTTAATGCCACGGGTGACGACTTGGTCGATTGGGCGATCAAAGAAGAAGAGATTGAGTTCTTTGCCGTCCTTCGATTGGGTGCTGGGGCCGTAGAAGAGGCCGGCGGGCAAACCGGCGACGGTGCCGTAGATCGCGTCCGCATGCTTGTTCATCCAACGGCCCAGCCCCTCTAGCCGTTCCGTCTGTTCAGGCTGGAGACTTCCGTCTTCATAGGGTCCTATGTCGAGTAGAACGTTGCCGCCAAGGCCGAAGCACTCGGCGCACATTCTCACGATCTGGCGGGTGGATTTGTGGTTCTTATCCTGGACCTGGTAGCCCCATGAATCGTTGATGGTGACGCAGAACTCCCAAGGGCCATCAGGCGCAACGACCGGTTGGCCCTGCTCTGGTGTAGCGTAATCGCCATAGCCGAGCATTCGGGAGTTGATGACGACTTCGGGCTGCATGAAGTGGAGTTCGTCTCGCAGTTCCTTCATCTTAAACTGGCGCTCATCTCGCTCCCAGTCGCCATCGAACCAGAGGAGGTCTACCTTGCCGAACTCAGTGCAGAGTTCCTTGAGTTGGGCTCGGTGGAACCTGAGGAAGTTCTCCCATCGGGCAGGGTCTTCTTTCCCTTTTCGAGCGTACGCGAAGCGGTTGAGGCTCTCATCGGGATCGTCCTTATGCCTCTCCGGCCTGAGCGTTGCGTAATCAGGGTGGCTCCAGTCAAGTTGGGAGAAGTAAAAGCCGACTCGCAAGTCGTTCTTCCTTAGGGCATCCACATAGGGTGTGATGAGGTCTCGGCCAGCGGGCGTCTTTTTGACTACGCTGAGATCGTTGGCTTTCGTGTCCCAGAGCGCAACGCCGTCATGATGCTTGGTGGTGAGCACTGCGTACCTGGCTCCGGCGCGTTTGAAGAGATCGGCCCAGGCGTCAGGGTCGTACTTAGAGGCGGTGAAGCCATCGAGCTGCGCCATGTAGTCTTCGTATGAGACTTTGCCGTTGAAGAAAGCCCAGGATTCGTCGATCCCATCGACCGCATAAATCCCGTGGTGGATGAAGATGCCAAGCTTGGCATCGAGGAACCAGTCCTGCATCATGTCGGGCGAATTATATCTTTCGAGTGCGGCAACGAATTGCCGCACTCGAAAGAAATCAATCCTTCTTGTGGCTGTTTCTGGCGACAACCCTAATCGGCGTTCCTTCCAGCGGATATGACGCCCGAATCTGGTTGATCAGATAACGCTCGTAGGAGAAGTGCAGGAGTTCGGGATCGTTGCAGAACATGGCAAAGGTGGGCGGCCGAGTACCTACCTGGGTTGCGTAGTAGATCTTCAACACCTTGCCTTTCGACGAGTAGGGCCTGGAGAAGACCGCATCTTGAATCAAGCGGTTTAGTTGGCCAGTGGAGAGTCGGAAAGAGTAGTTGTTGACGGCTTGAAGGGCGGCGTCTAAGATCGGCTCCAGACCCGCGCTTTCCTTAGCGCTGGTGAAAGCGACCTTGGCGTACCCCAGTTCAGGGAGCTCGTTCTCAATGATGCGGGACATATCCTTCTTGATGGGCGACTTCCTGCGGGGCAGGCCGTCAGGTGGCTCCTTGATGTCCCATTTATTCACCGCGAAGATGCAAGCCTTACCTTCGTCGAAGGCAAGCTTAGCGATTCGCTTGTCGCCGTCGGTTAAGCCTTCGTTGCCATCGATCACGACCAGAGCACACTCGCAACGCTCGATCGCCTTCTGAGCTCGGTTGACCATGTAGTATTCGACGGTGCCTTGAATCTTGCCTCGCCGTCGGATGCCCGCAGTGTCGATAAGGCGGAACTTCTCGCCACCGTACTCAAGAACGGTGTCGATGGCGTCCCTCGTCGTGCCCGCGATGTCGGAGACAATCATGCGCTGTTCGCCCGTGAACGCGTTGATCATTGAGGACTTGCCGACGTTCGGGCGTCCCACGATGGCGAGGCGGATTTCCTCTCTCTCATCCTCGGGCTCGGCACCATCGGGAAGCTTTGCGACGACCTCATCGAGAAGGTCAGCGATTCCGCGTCCATGAAGTCCAGAAACTGGCCGAATTTCACCAAGGCCAAGCTCATAGAACTCGCTCGCTAGGCTATCTCGTCCTGGGTGATCTGATTTGTTAATCAGGATGTAGACCGGCTTCTTGATTCCGCGAAGCTTGTCTGCGAGGTCTCGATCATCGGGGTTGAGGCCACTCGTGACGTCGGCCAGGAAGAGAACGGCGTCGGCTTCAGCGAGCGCAACTTCTGCCTGCACTCGAATCTGCTCGGCAAGCGGATCTTCCTCTTGGAAGACGATTCCCCCCGTATCCACGACGGTGTACCGTTTTCCGCTCCACTCCGCCTCGGCATACAGGCGGTCCCTGGTGATCCCGGGAGTGTCTTCGACAACCGCGACGCGCTTCTTTATGAGCCGATTAAAAAGCGTGCTTTTTCCCACATTTGGGCGACCGACAATGACGACGACGGGGAGTTTGGATCGCATGGGGAATGCAGTTAAGGTACCCGACCAACGTCCTAGCCACCTGAGACGGTCCCGGCAGGATATCGTTCTAGGGGTATGAACTTGAGATCTTTGTTGCTTGCTGGAGGGATTGCCACAACGGCTTTAACTCTTGCAGACGATACTGAGGCTAAGGTCAGAAGGCTGGTTGCGCCTTCCTACTACTTCAACCTCTATGGCGGCCAGTCAATGACGATCCTGGGCTCAGAAGATCGACGAACCGGGTTTGGCGTTGGCTTAGGCTATGGACGACCAGAACCTCGTTTCGCATTTAAGGGTGTCGGAGCGCAACTGGTGGGCGAACTCTATTACGACCACTCGTCAAGTCGGGGAGCAAGCGGGCAGGGACCCAATCAATCTGAGTCTCTTGGGATTCTTGTCTACGCCCAGTACCGGTGGCCCAAGAAGCGGGGTTTGGGGTTGTACGCATCGGCAGGTTGGGGAATTCAATATACGAATCAGACTTCGGTAGACCTCGACAGCAAGATCAATTCAACTCCCATGATTGGCCTAGGCGTATCTTGGGATACCGGCGAAGGTGAGGCGAGTATCGGCTTACGCTTCCTGCACATTTCCAATGGCGGCCTGGTCGGCAACAACCAGGGTCAGAACCAGCTGTTTCTTGTTTATTCCTGGAAGTTCTAGGGCAGTTTGTGGCGATTCTCAATCGCCCTAATCATGCGGCTTCTTTTCTCGTCGGATGCCAGCATTCCGGCGATCTGGCCCAGGGCGATCTCAGCGGACAGGCCAATGAAATGAATGGATGCCAAGGTGGCGCTTTGAGTCCAGACGGCCTCGCAATCGCCCTCTTGAAGAACTGAGCCAGCGGTAGTTTGGCTAGCATCGATAACCACGCATATGCCGTCGTTCTTCTCTAGGCTGACGGGTGTCACATCTACGCCATCGATCTCGAGCGGATCTGAGGTCAGCACAGATACTTGGACCCCTCGTTCGGCGCATTTTTCAATATCCCCTTCAATTGCATGGATTGCAAAAGTAGGGAGCTTCAGCAAAGCCGTTGCCTTTGCGGTGGAGAGCATTTCGCGCACGCGGCTGAGAATCTGATCACGGGACCGGAGGATGTAGATTCGATCATCCTCCGGGGGCCTGCGGATCGACTTAAGCTGTTTCTCCAGGTCCTTGCGTCGAGACTCAAAGTCCTTTTGGAGCCGGTTCATCAGCTCGGCGAGGGGAACGGCTCGACAAGTGCGATTCGCGCCTTCTTCAACCAAGATTGCCCCTTTTGTCTGCAAAGTCTGGATCGCCTTGTACGTGTTGGCGGCGGGCTTATTGATGCCTTGCGCAATGCGGTAGCCGGTGGCAGGAGACTCTCTCAGGAGGAATATGTAGATGTCGGACTCCAGTGCGGTGAATCCAAACGGGACAAGAGTCTCAGCGGTCATGCCTACATATTAGTAGCAAAAGATACCAAGAGCAAGGACTGCTGGATTTTCGAATGCTTGATTGCTCGATTGGAGCCTTCAAACAATCAAGCATTCAAGCAATCTAGCAATCCAGCAATTCATCTACTCTCACGACCATCACGGTCGTGTTGTCGCTTCCGCCTCCGAGCAGGGCCATGCCTACTAGCTTCCAAGCGATCTCGCTGGGGTTGTAGTTTCGCATCACGTCGGCAATCTGTTCGTCGGGAACATGGTTCAGGAGGCCGTCCGAGCATAAGAGATAGAGGTCGCCAGGTTCTAGGTCGTGGGCCTCAACATCGGGATTGACGGCATCTTCTGTTCCCACCGCTCGGGTCAGAACGTGCTTGTATTGGTGGGTTAGGGCTTCTTCAGGAGTCATGATCCCCATGCGTATCGACTCCTCAACGTAGGTGTGATCCTGGGTCAGCATGGCAAGCTCTCCGGCGCGGAGTCGATACACCCTTGAGTCGCCGACCTGGACGGTGTATGCCTTGTCTTGAAGTAGGATCAGGGCGCTAAGTGTTGTTCCCATCCCTCGTCGGGAAGGGACCGCTCGGGCGACATCTAGAACGTAACGGTTTGCGGCAGCAACCGCGCCGGACATGGCGACCGTCGAATCGGAGGAAGGGTGGTTAAGGTAGACGTCGATAAAGGTCTTGGCGGTGAGTTCGCTTGCAATCTGCCCAGCGGCATGGCCGCCCATCCCATCGCAAACCAGGAAGACCAATCCCCGAGAAGCAAGGGTGCCCTCATCCTCGGGGAGGAAATATTCGAACTTATCTTCGTTGTTTTCACGCACCCGGCCAAGATCCGTCTTGCAGGCCACCGTGACTCGGGGGCGCACCCGCAGTGTAACCGGAGCGGAGAGTTGTTCGGTTGTGTATTCGGCGGTAATTTCGTCCATTTAGGCGCCCGCCTTTTCGTTTACTTGGACTCTAAATTCCATGCTGCCTAGCCTAATCACATCTTCGGCAGTGATAGCCGTTCGCATATTAGCAGCGAGCTTGGCGTCGTTCAGCATCGTTCCGTTAGTGCTGCCGATGTCGGTGAAGAAGAGGCCGTCTTCGGCAACCTCGATGACCCCGTGCTTTCCGCTGACATAAGGATCTGAAATCGTCACATCGTTGTCGGTCTTTCTGCCGAAGGAGTTCAGGCCGCCCTTTAATGGGAACTCTTGACCCTCCCCCACTAGCTTGGCTGGAGCAACTTCTACCCTGGGCGGAGTGGCGATCGCGGCTGTCTTGTTGCTAGAGATCACGGCGGTGGCATTGGCGCCCGCTTCTCCTGGCATCGAAAGTTTAAGCTCATAGCCTCCGAGGGAGATCGTGTCGCCGCCATTCAGGGGCTCCTTTTGGCCCGGGCTCAGCGCGGTTCCGTTTACCTTGGTGCCGTTGGTGGAGCCTAGGTCCTCCACAAGAAGCTTCCCGTCCTCCGAAGTGATCTGGGCGTGGCGTCTCGAAACTTTGCCGTCGATCACCATTACGTCGCCTTCGCGACCGATAACGTTGATCCCCGGGCGGACTGGCTGTTCCCGGCCGCTTTGCTCGACTAGCATCGGAAGCTGGATTGCGGGCGCCCCAAAGGCGTCGCCAGGCAGAGCCCGATCAAATATGAGGCCGCAGTCTACGCAGAACATAACCCCAGCGGGATTAAAGGTCTTGCAGATGGTGCATTGCACGGGCTTGATCGTTACGGTCGCGTTAAGAGTCGGCGCACTCCCCATCATCGTCTTGTTGGGGTCCATGGTTGGTGGAGCGCCGAGCTGCGTACGATTTGGGTCAGAGGACAGGGCCTGGGTTCGGTTGGGATCGCTCATGGGCTCTTAGGTGGGACGAGTTCGCCACCCCCCAAAGTTTACGCGATTCGCAGGAGCGGCGGGAGAAAGTGTCCCAGGAAGACGGGAGCGCGTTCCTTATTTAGACTTCTTTCGGAATCTGGACAGCGCGACGACACCCATAAACGTCGCCATGGCCATGGATGCTGGCTCAGGGACGGGATCGCCTCCGGAAGTCTGATAACCGCCGCCCGCGACCTTTACGGAATTATCTTGGCTATCGATGGCTTGAAGGTGGATAATGGCATAAGCGTTTCCGACAGATCCTGTTGCCGGGGTACGGACGAAGTCGAATGCATCGATACCGATGCCCGTCACCACGAATGAGGCAGTCATTCCCTGATAGAAAGCATCGGCAGAATTAGTTTTAAACGTCTGCTGTATTTCAAGCTCCCAGTTGTAACCCGATCCGATCCCATTGTGCCCACCGGCGGCAGTTGAGTACGAGTCGAAGATGTTCTCGGGTGTTTGACTGGACTGTACAGGCGTCACGAACGGAGTTATCCCAAACCACAGTTTCCCGATCTTCTGACCCGCAGGTCCAGAATTTGCGTGATGGACAAGAGTAACAAGAACGCTGTTAAGTCCATTGTCCGTGAATGTGAGCGTCGCAACCGTGTGGTTTACCCACGAGCCGCCACTGCCTATTTTCGTGTTGAGGTCGATCGAATAAATCATTGCTTGGGATGCCGCTGGCACCATGAGCAGGCCAAGAGGAATCCACCGCAATAGTTTTAGGTTAATCATCTTACAATCTCAACCGAGAGACACGAATCTGTTTGAGTTTAACGGAAAGCCCAGCGAATTTGATAAACAGTTGCCAAAATGTCGGTTTATCAGGCAGTTTTGCGGGCAAAAAGAGTGCGCTCCTGGGAACCAGGCAAAGGAAGCATACGGATTGTCCACTGTCAAAAAAAGGGTGGCCAATCACATTGGCCGCCCTGAGTGTCTTCGTAAGGGTCTCTTACTTTCTTCGCCTCTTACGGGCGATTAGCGCCATAGCGCCTAGTCCAAGAGCCACCATCGAGGCTGGCTCAGGAACAAGTGTTGTGGTACCAAGTTTCACTGAACTTGCTCCGGGGATGCCTTGCAGATGGATCATCGCAAAGAGGTCCGTTCGGTTGCCGCCGGAGAGCGACAAGAAGTCCGTGGCGTCTAACCCGGTACCCGAAAGAGTGAATGATATGGATTCGCCGGGCTTTAGCCGATTGATACCGCCGCCAGATCCGCTGTTTTCAAATTGCTGCCTAAGATCAAAATCGATCCCCGCGGACCCGACGCCGTTCTGGATCGCCGAAATCCCACCCTGAAACTTGTTGGATGGGGTTTGCCCGGATTGGGTTGGGACAAGAAATGGACTCACATTGAACCACAGATCGGTAATGAATTGTCCAGCGGCCGATGTGGAATTGTGATTCAGCGTTACCAAGACGCTATTGGCACCTGCATCGGCGATGATGAGGGTAGCCAGCAACGAACCGCTTGGCGTATCGCCCGTAACGATCGTATCGAAATTGAATGAGAAGCTTGAGGCAACTGCGTTCTGTCCGCTGCCAACGGCTCCGGCTACAACTAGTCCAATCGCCACAAATAGGTTACGCCGAACTCCAACAAGACTTTTGAAACTCACTTTCTGACACATCATGTCCCTTCTCCAAGTACGGCGAACTCATGCGACAGCCACCGAACAGGCAGCAGCACGGCTTATCGCCAAGATGAAACATTGTGCAGCAGAAACTGCTCCTTTTGATGAACTTACTCTCAACAATACGTTTATCAGGCATTTTTGCGGTGTCCATCGCCTATTCGTCGGTAGGCTTCGTCGCTTGATATCCCACATACACGTATCGTCTTGTTGCGACTCGTGTGACCCGACACGACGTCGACCATGGAGCGAGAGACATCTAGCGTCTTAGAGATGAGGAGGCAGATCGCCTCATTTGCCGCGCCGTCGACTGGGGGTGCCGTGATCCAAGCTTTCAGGTTTCGCTTGGCATCAAACTCCACCTTCGATTTGCTTGCCCGAGGCGTGACGCGGATGGTCAATAGCGCTTCGTCAGGCTTCGACGGCGTGGACAACGGCGCTTCCTTCCACGACGGCAAATCCGCCCGACTCAGTGAGATCCCTGAGTTGGGCCTCTAGCATTCCTCGGAAAGTATTCAGGAACTTCTGTTTGTCAAGGCGTAGACGCTCGAGCTCCCAGCGAAGGTCATTGATCTTAGTCTGCATTTCCGACTCGACCTCAGCCGACTTCTGTTTGGCTTGGCCGGTGATCAGGTCTGCTTCCTTGTGAGCGTGGGCGCGAGTCTCGTCAGCGGTGCGCTGGGCGAGGATAAGCGCCTCTTTGAGAGTGTTTTCTTGCGCTCTGAAACCTTCGACTTCTTGCCTCAGCTTGTGCAGGTCGGTCTGATTTGACTCAATCTCGCTCCGAAGCGTTGCCATCTCTTTGGCGGCGCGCTGAAGCAGGGCTTGAACTTGGGTACGGTCGTATCCGCGCATGCTCGTCTTGAGCTCGGCGCGTTCTAGGTCTATAGGCATCATGCGGTCCATCGCGTTCTCAGTGTAACCGAGAAAGCGGTGGCGCCTAGCTGGTAATTCTCTTAGTCGGCGCCCTTCCAGCCCTCATAGAAGTTTGCTCGAGCATTTCTGGCTCTCTCAACTAAGTTTTCTCCGCCCACAACATTGAGGTGTCCCATTTTCCGACCGAGCTTCGCTTCAGCTTTTCCGTACCAGTGAACATGGACTCCAGGATCTTCTAGAGCCCTTGCTCGGGCATGAGCGAGATTGGAGGCTCCCTCTTGACCCAGCAGGTTTGCCATGCAGGTTTCGCGGCCCTCAGGAGACCCAAGGGGCAAGCCCATCGTCAGGCGGACATGCTGCTCGAACTGCGACACCCCGCCCCAATCGAGCGAATAGTGGCCGGTATTGTGGGGCCGCGGCGCGATCTCATTAATGAGAAACTCCCCGGATTCCAATTCGAAGAGCTCGACTCCAAACAGCCCCTTGCCTCCGACTGCCTCCACGGCGGCGATGGCGACTTCACTTGCGTCGACGCCGCCCGGAAACACCAAGTCGCATACGTGCTTGGTTTGGATGGTCTCCATCGTCGGAAAAGCGCCCCGACTGTGGGCATCGATGAACACCATGACGGCAAGTTCCCTTCGAAACGGGACAAACTGCTCGGCAAGCCAACCGGCTCCTGTCCAAAGCGATCGGTGTTCCTCTAGTTCGGACTCCGTCTTGGCATAACGTGTCCCTTTGCCGTCGTATCCCCCAAATCGTGACTTGATGACCATTGGAAAGCCGATTTGCGCGATTGCCGTTTTACGGTCAAGCAACGAAATGGCTTTAGGAGATGGAACGCCTGCCTTCAAAAGCGCCTGCCGCTGGATCAGTTTGTCCTGAATCGTGGCCAAGCAATCGATTCCAGGAATCAGCGATCCTTCGTCGATAGCGGAATCCGTGAACGCCTGTCTGATCGCGTTGGCAGGGATAAACTCGTTTTCTAAGGTCACGCGAAGACACTGCTTGGCCAATTCGGCGATCTTGTCCGAGTCGACGAGGCTTCCAACTATCGAATCCCCCACTTGGGAAGCCGGAGTATCCAACCCAGGATCAAGCGACAGACACCGAAAACCCATTCTTTGGGCGGCCTGAATCGACATGCGGGCCAACTGTCCGCCGCCCAAGAACCCGATGTCGTACTTGATCATCTTGATTAGTTGTACCGTCTCTCAGCCAGCGTAGAAAATCTGCATCTTGGCTCGAAACTCGGCGCCATACAATTGTTCGACCATCTGTCGGGCGTTCTGCCCTAGCTTTTGGCGGAGATCCGCATTGTTGCGGAGAGTCATGATGGCGTCAAAAGCCTCCTCGTTCGTTGAGGCAAAAATGGCATCGTGTCCGTCGGTCAGCTTGTTTTCGTAGCCGTGGCCTCTTTCCGCAACAACCGGAAGGCCACATGCCATGGCTTCAAAGATCACACGGCCATAGGCTTCTCGCCAGGCTGGGTTTGTACGATAGAAGAACACATCGAGGCTAGCGAGGAAGTCGGAGGCAGGAACGGCATTCTCGGGAAGAATCTCAACGCCTTCAATTGTGATGCTCAATGCCGTTCCTCCCATCACTCGACATTGGAAACCCGCCTCGACCAACCTTCGATAGAGGTCGGGATCGTCAGGGTGGTGTTTCTCGGGAACATCGCGACTCAGCCGACCGATGGTGAACTCGCGGGGCCGTGATGGGCTCGGTGAGAATCTGTCCAGCTCAATCGGAGACTCGTGAATGACGCCCGGGAGGTCCGGCGTTGCCCTTGATATGGCCTCGGACGCGTAGACGATCTCCACTTTGGAGAGATTCAGCTTGGAGAGCGAGTGATAGACTTGCCGAAGTCGCTCCGGTTGGGCTAAGTTGTGCACGAGGATAATCCGCTTGGGGCTCGCGGCCTGAATCCATGCGCCGACCGAAAAATACGTGCCGACAAAGACGAGATTTCCGCCGCGAGGAAATCTAGCGGGGGCTTCAATCTTGCGCATCGGCACCTTTCCTAGAAATGCAGGATCTGGATCTTCCTCCGTCCACACTTGGACCGCCTCGACTTCGCTCAGGAGTTCGAATAAGGCGATCGTCCGGTGCTCGCTGCCACCCGCCGGGTTTCGCATTGGATTAATCAGGTGCACTTCTGACATCAGGCTATCTCATGTAGAAGTCCAGCGACTCTTCAAGCCGAACAGGGTCCAAGACCTCATCCGCAACGGTAATCGCTAAGGCAGATTGGACTTCCCAAAACTCAGCGGAGCCTCGCAACCTTGTCAAGAAGTCGAGAGCCTCGTCTGAGTTTTCAAACAAACACGACCCTTCTTCTTGCCTCAGATAGTCTAGGAATCCGTGTCGTCCTTCTGCCACGACGGGCACGCCGCAGCTTTGGGCCTCTAAGGTCACCCGGCAGAACGCTTCGAACCAATCTGGATGTGCCCAATAGTGAAAGGCGTGCAGCGTATTCAGAAAGTCCTCTGGCGCTTCCTGATTAACATCCAGCAAATCAAGATTGGGATGGTTGCCAAGACCCCACCCCTTCGCCTCGCAGCCCATGATTCGGACACGAAAGCCTTGGTCGAGCAGGTTCCGAAAGAATGCAGGATCATCCGGATGGTGCTTTGACCAGTCGTCCCGGCCCATCCGGCCAACCGTAAAAGTCCAGGATCGATTTGGTTTTGGTCTAAAACGCTCCCGGCTGATCGGAGATATGTGA
>JACMJO010000045.1 GCA_014380605.1 Fimbriimonadaceae bacterium
CGGGGATCGTGGTGCCCGGTTTTAGGGTTGGCATTCCATCGGCGAATCCAGAATCCTTGGCGAAACGGCTCCGACAATCGGCGCCTGGACTTGTGGGGCGGATTGAGCGAGGAGTTTATTGGCTCGACCCACGATCTGCCGAACCAAGAGAAATCATAGTCGCCGCCCAACTAGTGAAATCATGCCTGATCTAACCGCACGAGAAAAGAACGAGACGATTCGCAATCTACTAAAAGCGCTCGACATGCACGGTCCCGGCGAGCAGGGCCATGCTGAACGGGTTGCGGTCTATGCGGTGGCTACCGGCGGCGAATTGGGTCTGGCGGATGAGGAATTGCTCGATCTTCGGTACGCAGCTACGCTTCACGACGTTGGCAAAGTGAAGGTAGACGCGTCGCTCTTGAACAAGCTGGGCAGGCTGGAGGACCACGAGATTGAATCCATGAAGCTTCATGCGGAGCTGAGCTTGGAACTGCTCGAAGAGTTCGATTGGCTCAAAGCCGCGCTGCCCATGATCATCCACCACCACGAACGGTGGGATGGACAGGGTTATCCCACGGGTTTGGGCGCAAACCTGATTCCAATCGGCTCGCGAATCATTGCTGTGGCCGAAACCTTCGACGTTCTGACTACAGACGCCGGGTGGAAGAGTCCATGCAGTGCGGAATCGGCGATTAACGAACTAAAGGCTTGCGCTCGCACCCAGTTTGATCCGGACGTCGTGCAAGCCTTTATCAAAGTTCAACCCCTCATCCAGCCAGTCGGGATGGACTAGCCGCTAGATGGGAGAGACATCGCCCGAACCGGAGATGTCCTTTTTCACCTGAGGCGAACCCTTGTACTGGATCCCGCCTGAGCCAGCGATATCCGCATCCAGCGACTTAGTGGCAAATACACGGATACTCCCCGATCCCGAAACGTTAGTCTTCGCATCAACAGATTCCAAAGCTGTGGCGTCGATATCACCCGAGCCGCTGATGCGGGCACTAAGGTCCTTCACCTTTCCGCTAGCAACGATCTCACCTGACCCGCTGATATCAAGGTCCAACTTGTCTCCCGAGACGTTCGTGAGAGTCGCTTCTCCAGAACCGTCCATCTCAACTCCCTCGACGGTAGGCATGGTGATTTTGACCACCAGCCTGGTGCTGGTCGAGAAACTGCCCTGAGTATCGACAATCAAAGTATCGCCATCGACCTTAAGCCGCACAATTTTGATGATGCTTTCATCGCCCTCGACGACGACATCACTTTGCGGGCCTTGCTTAATTTCGACGTCGAATGAACCTCTAGATTCAACTCGTTTGAATGACTCAAGCGCCTTGCCTTTCCCTACCGCAACCGTCCGGCTGCCTTGCTTGCCCGAGTCGGTAACTCGAGGACCGAAAAGTTTGCTACAGCCGCTAGCGGCAACGATGCCAACGAGGATGAATGCGAGTGTTTTCATTGCGCCGTTACCGTAACACCCTCAAAGATGTTCGCCAAGGTCCCAGCCCCAATGGCCTAGGACCGGCTGGTATCCTCAGCCTCGAAATGACCGTTCAAGA
>JACMJO010000046.1 GCA_014380605.1 Fimbriimonadaceae bacterium
AACGGTGGCTACGATTACCTTCCAGAACCTATTCCGACTCTACAACAAGCTTGCGGGAATGACCGGAACCGCCAAGACGGAAGAGGACGAGTTCAGAAAAATCTATGGATTGGACGTGGTCTGCGTTCCCACGCACCGTCCCATGACCCGTGTCGACGAAGCGGACATCGTTTACAAGACTCTGGAAGCCAAGTTCCGCGGCATGGGTTGGGAGATGCTTCGGCTTTACAGCAAGCAACAGCCCGTGTTGGTGGGCACGAGATCTATCGAAATGACAGAAAAGGTCTCCGCCAGACTTACCGGCGAGATGCTGCAAAAACTTGTCATCGTCCAACGTCTTCGCGAGAGGGTCGAGGTCAAGAAAGACATCAAAGGCGACCTTGCCAAGGACGCAAGGACAATCTATGAAACCGACCTAGGGGAATTGCCGCGAGGCACAATCTCCGCATTCCTTCCCAAGATCGACCTAAGCGCCGATCTCTTTGGCGGGGACTGGTTTGACTGGTGTCTCAACCAATGGAAGCTCGGAACCGAGAATCGACAGTACTTCGAGGAAGCCCTCAAGCATGGCATCCCTCACAACGTCCTTAATGCGAAGTTCCACGAGCGAGAAGCGCTGATCATTGCTGAAGCCGGACGAAAGGGGCAGATCACGATCGCTACGAACATGGCGGGCCGTGGCGTTGACATCCTGCTTGGTGGACGCATCGAGGACGATCTTGTGAAGCAAGCTCGGGGCCATATCGAAGTTGCCAAAGACGGGCTTGACGAGTATGGCGATACGTTCGCAAGCTATCGGCGAGGCGGAAAGGAGCGAGCGGCTCCGCCACTTCCTTTAGACGACCAAGAGCGAAGGGCGGCCGCTGAAGAGGTTCGCGTTCTGGGCGGTCTCTTCATCCTTGGTACAGAAAGGCATGAATCACGCCGAATCGACAACCAGCTTCGAGGTCGTTCTGGGCGTCAGGGCGATCCTGGCGAGAGCCGATTCTTCGTCGCTTTGGAAGACCAACTCTGGAAGATATTCAACGCTAACATGATGGAGAATCCATTGCTCAGGGCTTGGCCCCCGATGGAGGAAGTGAACGCTGGATTCTTAAGCAAGATGATCGGCAAGACTCAGGAGCGGATCGAGAACCACTTCTTCGAAGCCCGAAAGCACGTTCTGGAGTACGACGACGTTCTCAACGCCCAACGTGAGCACA
This sequence comes from Fimbriimonadaceae bacterium, assembly GCA_014380605.1. GTDB lineage: Bacteria > Armatimonadota > Fimbriimonadia > Fimbriimonadales > Fimbriimonadaceae > 55-13. The sequence goes on from JACMJO010000046.1 coordinate 1,203, forward strand.
TTTATGGGTTGCGCCGAGAAATTCTGCTTGGCAAGGATGTCCGCCCTGATCTCCAGAAGCAAATCAAGGAGATGATGGCGGAGGTCGTTCAGAACGCTTGGATGGTTGAGGACGACGGTTCTAATGTCTATGACTACCAGGTGCTCTACGAAGACCTCAACGAGATATTCCCCCTCGTGGACTACGCGACGATCGGCGATCTTGAGAAGCACGAGCCAGGCCAAGACCTAGTCGACTACGTTAACGAACTCGCGGTCAAGGCTTATGTCGTGAAGGTCGAAGAGAATACAGACGACATCATGAAGATGATCGAGCAGCAGGTCATGTTGCGAGCAGTGAACGACCACTGGATGTCTCACCTTCAGATAGTCGAATACATTCGAGATGGCATCGGGCTTCGTGGCTATGGCCAGGTCGATCCCCTCGTCGCCTATAAGCGAGAAACGTACGACACGTTCCAGAACACGCTGAAGAACATTCGAGACCAAGCGGTCAGGATGATCTATCGTGCCCAGGTGCAACGAGAGCAAGAGGTGCAGGCAGATGCCGAGCCGATGATGATGCGCCTAGAGGACGAGTATCCGATGGAGCCCACTCCTGTAGGAGGAATACCGGGAGCCTATCCAGCGGCGATGATCACTCCAACTAGGCCAGGCGAATCAGGTGCGGCGACTGCAATCGCCGATGTATCGGGTGTCGACTGGAAGCGGGTGGGTCGGAACGACGCTTGTCCTTGCGGCAGCGGCAAGAAGTTCAAGAGCTGCCACTATCCACAGCTTCGAGCCCAAGGCGTTATCTAGGCTAGATTTCGAAACTTGGAAGGCGGGCCGCAATTTTGACGCGGTCTGCCTTTGCTTTGCGCGGCCGCTTTAGGTCCTATCTTGTAGCGAGGGGCTAATTTGTATTATCCTCTCGGTAGGATGGCATTGACTAGTTCGAATCCGATTCTCAGCGAAAATTCCTTTAATCGACACGCGTACCTAACGGGCGAAGATCCTGGGACGATGATGTCAATCAACGGGACCCTCAACAAGGCCCTGATCTTGGCCGTGCTGGTGGTGGCGTCGTCGGTGCTCGTTTGGCAAGCGGTCGCGGCCAATCAGTCGCTGGCGATGCCGTTACTCATCGCGGGCGCACTCGGGGGACTGATCATCGCCCTCGTCATTAATTTCAAAATGGAATCGGCGCCGATTCTTGCGCCTGCCTATGCCGTGGTTGAAGGGCTGTTTATCGGCTCGATAAGTCAGATTCTCAATGTGAGGTATCCGGGCATCGTCGCCCAAGCCATCGTCATCACCCTTGCGATCATGCTAACGATGCTCGGCCTCTATCGGACCGGGATCATTAAAGCCTCTCCGATGTTCGTCAAGATCGTTTCGATCTGTACCATCGGAATCGGCGTTACCTACCTGATCTCCTTTGGAATGGCGATGTTTGGCTCTCGAATGCCATTCATTCACGAATCGACGCCTCTTGGCATCGGGATCTCGCTCTTCACATGTGGAATCGCAGCCCTGAACTTTATCATCGACTTCGATATGATCGAAAAGGGAGCCGAGCGAGGCCAACCCAAGTACATGGAGTGGTTCGGCGCCTTCGGTTTGATGGTCACGCTAGTCTGGCTTTACATAGAAGTCCTCAGGTTGCTAAGAAAGCTGCGCGGCTAGGGACTTGGCAAAAACCCAAAATCAGGCTACTATTCTCCCATGGAGGATAGTCGAGCAAAACGTCGCCTGATTGCCATCATTGCGATTGGCATTCTTGGAGTCGCCGTCGCCGTAGGAGTAAGGTCTTTCCACCGCAAGCCCATTCATGGAACCTGGCTCGGATACTCCTACTTGATGATGGACGGAGAGTTGGTGGCCGACAAAGACTTCGGTCAGTACGCGGTCAAACTGAACCGTAACGGCACTTACGAAGAGAATGGCAACTCGACTTCAGGCACCTGGTCGCTACGGTCCGACGTCATTACTCTAAGCCCCTCGAAATTCTACGATATGACCCCCGAGGAGCATCGAAAGAGGTTTCGCAAGAAAAATGGTGATGTAAGCGTCACAATCGAACGATTAATTCTTTCGAGAATGAAGCCAATGACGATGACATATCAACATGTGGCCGATCGCCTGATTTTCAGAGAGCACTCGATGTATTACGAGTATGAAAGAGCGCCGTAATGTGCGACTCTATAGGTACCGCATTGGATTGACCGGCTTGCCATTGATTCTAACTTCAAAGTGCAAGTGGGGCCCAGTTGCAAGTCCCGTAGCTCCGACGCTTGCTATCCGTTGACTCCGCTTGACGCTCTGACCACGGGAGACGAATATACGCGAACAGTGTCCATAGGTCGTCGAGATGCCGCCACCGTGGTCGATGATCACAACGTTTCCGTATCCTCGCATCTTCTGAGCGGCAATGACGGTGCCCGAGTTTGCCGCCGAAATTGGAGAGCCACTAGGTGCGCCGAAGTCCACTCCAGCATGAAGCCTGCTTCTCTTGAGGATGGGGTGGAAACGCATTCCGAAGCTGCTTGTAACCCTTCCCCCACAAGGCCTCGCGAATCTGCCCTTGGGGGCAGGACCCATGGGGCGTCCACTGGCTCGCTGAGCCCTCAGATAGGCCTCAATCTGATTTTCGATAACCGCCGCGTCGGAGTCTAGCTGATTGAGAATCTTCTGGAGTTCGGCCTGCCTTTGCCTCAAGTCGCCGAGGATCTCGACCTT
>JACMJO010000047.1 GCA_014380605.1 Fimbriimonadaceae bacterium
CATGATCATCGCGGTCATGTGCATCATTCTGGTCTTTTGCTCGAACCTGACTCAAGCGCTAATTGGCGGAGTGTTCTTTGGCCTTGGGTACGGGGCCTATATCAGCGTCGACTGGGCGCTAGGAACGGATGTGTTGCCGAACAAGGCGGACGCCGGAAAAGACATGGCCGTCTGGCATGTCTCAATGACCTTGCCGCAACAGATTGCTCCGCTATTGGCGGGCTTGGCGCTGTCCATGTTTAAGGGTCCAACGATCCTGGAAGATGGAAAGCAGGTCGCGACTTATGCCCACACCGGCTACATCATCGTCTTTTCCTTTGCCGCGGTTTGTTTTGCCTTGAGCGGAATCCTGGTTCGCAAGGTGAAGGGCGCTAGGTAGCCTGAACAAGGACAGAAAGCCTCTTTTCCTGTGGGAGCAGGCATTCTGAATCTGTGCAGACCTGGTACTTCACGGTTAGCTCGATCTCCTCAGCCCCGACCCCAGCCGGCAGATCGACTTCGAACGGAATGGCGACCTCTCCTACGTATTGATCGTTGGTTGGTTCCGGGTAGTGAATGCGGTGCACCAACGGCTGAATCTTGATCTCCGTCGGAGTCAGCCACCTTGCGGGCGGATTGGCAGAATTGATATGCTGTCCATCGGGGATCAGGATTTCCAGCGTCCCTTCCGCGACTCCGTTAATCGCCATGAGTGGAGTGATCGCAAGCTTCACCGTCAAAATAGGCGAGGCGATGGGTTCGGGATTGAATGGAACTTCCTCCGGTTGCGATTCGACGCCTTCGCCTAGGAGACTCATCAGAACCAGATGCAAGGCTTCCGTTGCCGCTGGCGCTCGTTCCATCCAACCTGCCATCGATTGGACTGTTTGTAGGGCTCGCCGCTCATCGCCCAACTCAACCAGGCACTTCGCCGCGATCGCGTTGGCGGAAGGCTGGGGTTGATCAAAGGTTGGTTTGCTCCTGCCAAACAGGTCTTCATGACGCTCTGAGGTGGAATAGAAGCCCCCATTCTCGGGATCATAGAACTTGTCGATCATGGTCGCGGCGAGCCTCTGGGCTTCGATCAGCCACGCTTCAGGCGGACGGCCCGGGAAATCGCCGCCTTCGCTCTGGAATAGAGTCTTGACCCCAGCGATGGCTAACAACCCATCAATGAAGTAGGCGTAATCCTCAAGAAACGCTTCACCCGAAGGTTTCCCTTTGGCGATCTGATGGGGTAATGAACCGTGAACCTTCTCTGCGCTCAGAATGGCTCCGGCGGCTCGCTCCGCCAAGCCAAGTTCGGCGGTCTCGGCGAGGGCGGCGATCATCAGGCCGTTCCAACCCACAAGCACCTTGTCGTCGAGGCCCGGGCGAATTCGGGTCGCGCGAGCCTTGCGGAGTTTGGCAAGGGCGGCATCGAAGCGGTTCCCGACGGTTTCGAGCAAGTGCGGAATGTTTGCACCGGTCGTGTGGCCGGTGGCTTCTTCACGGAAGTTGCCGTCCGGATGGAACTGGAACGAAGCCTTGAAGGCGGTCGATTCTGGACCGAGGATGGAATCGACCTCCTCCTCAGTCCAAAGATAGAACTTCCCTTCCACGCCTTCGCTGTCCGCATCCAGGGCTGAATAGAAGAGACCCTCAGGCGAGGTCATTTCGTCTCGCAACCACTGAACGATTCCGTCGGCGGCTTTGGCGAATAGGGCTTCTAGCTCCGGCAGTTGCTCGTGGCAAAGCGCCGCGGCGCGGGCATAGTTGCCCAGAAGCGACGCGTTGTCGTAGAGCATCTTCTCGAAGTGAGGGAGAAGCCAGCGCTCATCCGTGGCGTAGCGATGGAAGCCACCCCCGACCTGGTCGTGGATTCCTCCAAGCGCCATTGCCTCCAAGGTGAACAGGCCCATGTCGGCGGCGCTCTGTCGAAGCTCCTCATCGCCAAAATCACTGATGGCATAGTTGAGAAGGAATTCAATGGCGGTGTGAGGGGGAAACTTGGGCGCTTGTCCGAAACCCCCGTGGTCCTCATCAAAGTCTAGCGAGTGGGCACGGACGCAATCGTTAAGGAGGTCTGGGCCGAGGGATGTAGTTGGGGGCGCGGTCTGATTCCGGCTGGCCTTGATCGCCTCGGAGTATTCCTTCGAGATGTCGTAGACCTTGGATCGCTCGTTAGCCCAGACGCCGCTCACCTGCTTGAGGATCTCGCCGAACCCCGGATGGCCGCCTCGCTCGGTTTTTGGAAAGTAAGTGCCGGCAAAAAAAGGCTCTTTGTCAGGAGTTAAGAAAACGCTCATGGGCCATCCTCCGCGGCCCGAACTCAGTTGGACGGCGGTCATGTACGTCTCGTCAACATCTGGGCGTTCTTCTCGGTCGACTTTGACGCTCACGAAATGGTTGTTAAGAAGCTCCGCGATCTCGGAATCCTCGAAGGATTCATGCTCCATGACATGGCACCAATGACAGCTTGAGTATCCGACGCTTAGGAAGACGGGTTTGTCTTGAGCCTTGGCTTTGGCGAATGCCTCCTCGCCCCAGGGATACCAATCCACCGGGTTGTTTTGGTGTTGGAGGAGGTAAGGCGAGGTCTCATTCGCCAAGCGGTTAACCATCAATAAAGTATGGCGTTAACCTGGATAGAATGCGCTCGATGAGTGGTCTCCCACGTTTGGGTATTTCGGAAGGAAGGCGGCATTTGGTGGATGAGCAAGGCAAGCCCTGGTACTGGCTAGGCGATACGGCCTGGGAAATCTTCCATCGCTTGACCAGAGAGGAGGTCGATCTTTATCTGATGACGCGGGCTTCACAGGGATTCAACGTCGTTCAGGCGGTTGCCTTGGCTGAGTTGGATGGCTTGCGGACTCCAAATCGATACGGCGATCTTCCATTGTTAAATGAAGATCCAGCGACGCCGGATATCACTGGCGACTTTTGGGGCCATGTGAACTATGTCTTTGACAAGGCCGCTTCTCTGGGCATCTTCATTGGTCTGGTACCGACCTGGGGCGATAAGGTTTCGTCGGCATGGGGCTCGGGACCGGTCGTCTTCAACGAAAGCAACGCTCGGCAATACGGACAGTTTCTCTCTGAGCGGTATGGCGACCGCGAAAATCTGATTTGGATCAATGGAGGAGATCGAGAACCGCTTGACAAAGGCAATGTCTGGAGGGCTCTAGCCCGTGGGCTTCGGGATTCAGAATCATTCAGGCACTTGATGACATTTCATCCGCAGGGCGAATGCACGTCGAGCGAAGATTTCCATGGGGAAGATTGGATCGACTTCAACATGATGCAGACGGGGCACGGATCGACTCCCTTGCAACACATCACAAGGATGAGCAACGCCTGCTATGGGCGACAGCCCTCCATGCCCTTTTTGGATGGGGAGCCGCGTTATGAGAACCACCCCAAGGAGTTCAATTTCCACAAGGGCTACTTCGATGATGCGGATGTTCGCCAAGCAACCTATATCAGTCTCTTTTGCGGTGGATGCGGGGTCACATATGGATGCCATGCAATTTGGCAGTTTGCTTCGTATCTCAATCCGCCTATCAACAATCCTATCTCCGACTGGCAGAACTCGCTGCACCTTCCTGGGGTGAGCCAGATGAAGATTCAGAAGGATTTGATGCTATCGCTTCCCTGGTTGGAGACTCATCCTAACCACGCAGTTCTGAAAGACAATTCGCCTTACCATGCTTTAACCACCGAAGATCTCGGGCGATGCTACGTATACAACCATGACGGGGGCCGCGTGGCCCTGACGACGCGGGAAGCAAGCCAAGTGAAAAGTGTTTCAGCTTTCGACACACGCACTGGAAAGTGGTCGAACGATGTGCCCCAACTGGACTCTAGGACCTGGGAACCTCCCAAATCGAACTCACGAGTGAACGACTGGGTGATGCTCTTCGAGCGGGGCTAGGCTCCGTTGAGAATTTTGAGCGCTTCCACCAGTCTCAGTTCCCGGGCTTCAATCTCACCAATGCCCTCGCGAATATTGAGAACCGTCTCACGGTAAAGCTGGTCGGCCTTCTTAGCTGCCGATTCGTAAGCGGCTTGGGCAAGCCTTATTTTGTCGTGCAAGGCTTTGTCGAGGATCGATCTCTGGGCTCCGTAGGCGAGTTGTCCTGTAACAGCGAGCGTGATTGGGATTCCAGCAGCGGCGAGCCCAAACCAGCCAAAAATGGAACCGAATCCGGCGTCGACTCCCTGAGTTGTTAGGAATGCGGCAATCACCAAGTAGAGCAGAAACGCTGCACAGCCAGATCCAAAACCCACGACACAGCTAATCTGGTTCTTCTCAGAGTCGGCTAGCGAACGGCGAAGGGCTTCGCGCGCATATTGGGCTTGCGCAGTATGATGAGCGGTTGCGGCTTCGACCATGGCATCGCGCTCAGTCCAAGCGATCTCAACGCTGGACTTCGCCCGTTCCAGAAGTTCGAGGGCAAGATCGCGCTCATGGCAAAGCTGTTGGTTTGCCAGTCGTGTGGCTTCATGCCGACCACTTCTAGCTTGTAGCATAAGGGCGTTGGCAAGGAATATATCCGCTTCAACAATCCTGGATGCGATCGCTTTTCGATGTCGACTCGACTCGGACAGAAATTCGAACTGGCAAGCGGCTGCCCTGATAGATTGGTGGATTCGGTTAGTGTCGTCATTCCACAGTCCTAACTCTACGCCGGTTTCTTGCCGAGCCATTTTTTGCTTGTGAGCGATCGCTTCCAGCACGTCGCCAGCGATTTCCTCGATGCCCGGCATCGCCAGGACTCTCACGACGGAAAGTCCGTTACATTCAATTGCGCGCTGAGCCAGCATGGATGCTTGGTTCCATTTCTTAAGGTGAATGGCAAGCATTGTGGCCTCGATAAGAGCATCAGGGTCGTTATCGTCGGCCGTTGCCGCGACAAGGTAACCCCAGGCTTGCTCCGGCTCATCTCCTAGCCACTCCAGATGCCCTAGCATTCGCGCAAAGTAGGTGGTAAGGGTATTCGCTTCCATCTGCACGTTGGGCCACGCCCTTCTCAGCATTCTTCTAGATTCATTGATCGATCTTGTGAGCTTCCAAGTTGCCAGTGCCGCGATAAGGATTGCGGGGGCGCATTGTTCGCCAAGAGGCATGCTGGCTATGAGCATAGCCTCGTTCTTGGCGGCGCGCAGGTGGTCGCTACGGTCGATGCCTACAACCGATAGCCCTTGCTCCAAGTCATCTAGCGCTTGGCGCAGCTTAAGCTTTGCTTCAACTTCAATGAACTCCCTCTCATTGGTTAGACATACATAGACTTCCTCCTTTCGCCGCAAGAACTGGAAGACTTCGTCGTCAACCTGTTCTAACGAACTGGCGAAAAGCTCATAATGAATCGGGTCGGTTGGAACCCCGGCTCCCAGAGACACGGTTAACCTCGCAAGCCCATCAGCAAACCTAGGGAGCTCAGACATTGGGTCAATCTTTGCGATAGCCCCTAATTCCTTGGCCTTTTGCAGCATACGTTCCAGGGTGGCTGCAGCTTGTGGAACGTCAGACTTGAGTTGGCGAAGTCGGATTCGAGATATTGCAGGAGGATCCGCCCGCAAAAACAGAGACTGCAGGGCGCATTCCCAAGCCCCCGCGATCCCGCCTGCTGCTAAGTCGTCCCTTAGCAGTTCTTCTAATTGCATTGCCGCCAAGATCCCTTGCTCCCAAGCCGGTGGCACATCGATGCGCCATAGCAATTGATCGGGGTTGGGGCAGTTGAATCGACATTGCAGAGTTGCCAGGATTTGGCGATAACCGGCAAGAGTAATAGTCCTAATAAGAACGAACCAAGTGCATGGCTTACGCGTCGGAGAATCAAATGAACGGAAACTGGAACAGGACCCTCGCGATCGTTGGATCGGTTGCGGTGATAGGGGCGGCAGCGGCAATCTTTGTCCGGTCAAAACGCAATCGGGCGAGAGACGCGGAGGACGCCAATCCGTACGGCCACGATCTAGTCGACCTGTATATCGAAGAGTCGTTTCCCGCAAGCGATTCGCCGGCGTACGCACCAACTACGAGGGTAGGTGGATTAAGATAAAGCGAAGAGGCAAATCAAATGAATAAGAAACGGGCAGCAATTGTCGCAAGCGCAGGATTTGGGCTGTTAGTCAGCGCCCTGGTGCTTCATAAGTGGAACCGGAAGCGTCATCCTCGCACTGAGGCTGATTCAGCGAAAGCGGTTGTGCTAAGCGAAGTGGATGGCCATGACCGAACTCGAAATCATATCGCCGACGCGGTTTAACGTCCCGGTTACATCGCTAAGACAAGTAAACTCCGAAGCCTAGATTTGGCTCCGGAGGTTTTCTTTGTCCGATTCGAAACAGATTAACGTTGGCATTGTTGGGTATGGCGGTGCATTCAATATGGGCCGCGCCCACGGCGAGGCTTGTCAAGAGACAGGCATGAAGGTAGTCGCGGTCTGCGACATCGACGCTTCGCGAGAAACCAACGCCCAGGAGGACTTTCCGGGATGTGCGTTCTACACCGACTATCGCGAGTTGTTGAAAGACCCCAATATCAACTTGGTCATCAACATCCTGCCTCACAATCTTCACGGAAGCGTCTGCGTTGAGGCGGCTAAAGCTGGAAAGCACGTCGTGGTAGAGAAGCCAATGTGCGTCAATGTTGCGGAAGCCGACGCGATGATCG
>JACMJO010000048.1 GCA_014380605.1 Fimbriimonadaceae bacterium
CACCGTATCGGGTCGCAACGCTTGGGACGACAAGGCGGCTCTTGTCAGAAAAGCCAGTGGCCGGGCAATGGTCATTGAAATTCCGTACGATCCCATGACCATGTGGACCCGCGGCTGGATCGACGGTAAAGGTTGGCCAGACGGAACGCCGATCTCAAAATCCGCAAGAATCCCCGGTCTCATCCCCGCCAGAGAAGCGATGGCGTTACTCGCGGAGCCAAGCTTATGGACCTGGATTGCCGACAAAAAAGAACCGTCCAACCGATGGCTCAACTTTGGCCATGAGGTATCGCCGGTCGCCCTGGTCTTCCTTGCCGTGGGCGCGATCTATGTGCTTGGACTGGGCATCTACTGCGTCTTGCGAGAGCAGTACAGTCGTGTCGCACTAATCTTGATTCGACTGCTCGTTATAGGGCCAGCCGCTTTGATTGTAGGCGGAAAGCTCACCTCCCTGAACACCCTCTCGAACTGGCCAACTTGGCACCTAGGCGCATTCGTTGCCACCTTCCTGGCTAGCTGGCTCATCAACCTCATCGCTGACAAATGGATCCCAGACTGCCATCCACTATGGGGAGAGTTCGCTTTAGGAGTGTTCGTCTGTGCCGGAATCGATCCGGTTTGGTCGATGTTCAGCAACGTACTCGGTCCCCATCGAGCCCCTATCTGTCCCGAGGCATTCGGAGCCTTGGCCTCCTACGCAGTCGGAGCGAGCTACCTCTTTTCCACCATAAGGTTGACTAGATCAGTCTGGGGCGTGCTTGGCACCTGTGGGATCGTCAGCCTCGTGGTTCTTTCCCAATGGCTAGTCAAGCTAGAGTTTGCCGCTCTAGTTCTGGCCATTGTTGTGCTGGCACGAAACTTTGCCAACCACTTGAGGTTCGCCTTGCCTCTTGTGGTCGCCATCGGGCTGATAAGCGCCCTGTTCCTCCCGGGACTTGCCTACGCACCTCAGGGGTTGGTCTGGAGCTATGCCCAGATCGGCAAGTTCAACTGCGCCGAACAGATCGCTTTCCTCTTCTCCCCAACCTTCATCTCCTTCGCCCTGATCACCATCGTCATCGGAATCGTTGGCGATAACTTCCTCGGCCACCAAGCCCGCCGAGCAATGGCCTTCAGCCCAAAGCCGAAGTCGTTCTTCTATGCTGGAGTTTGCTTCGCTGTAGCGGGAGTGTTCATCCCGCTCTACCTGCACGCCTCCCTCGCCACTGTCATCGCCGGAAGCGTCGTGGTCCTGTTCGATGCCATCCGAACCCCATAGCCGCTGGATTACTTTCGGCGCGGCGCTAGTTGCCACGTCACGTCAACAGCGGCATCGCCCGTTGAAGGTCCGCAATCAGGTCCTCAGGCTCCTCTAACCCGCAGTAAAGCCTCACAATCCAGCGCGGTTCGCTCCAATTGTCAGGCTTGAGTTCGATGGGTACGACAAGGCTCTCATACCCGCCCCACGAAACTCCTATCTGGAAGAGTTCGAGCGACTCGACAAACGCCACAATCTTCTCCCGATCCTGAGTCTTCGGATGGAAAGAAAACAGCGACGACGATCCCCGCATCTGCCTGAGAAAGAGGTCGCGCTGGGCAAAAGACGGCAATCCAACATGGACCACCTCCTCAACCTCCAGATGTTCCTCGACCCACTGCGCGACCAAGTTGCCCGTCTCCTGGTGCCGAAGCATCCGCACTCCGAGCGTCCGCATCCCCCGGGTAAGTAGCCAAGCTGGGAACGGAGCCAGGAGCGAGCCTAGTAGGTTCACCTCCAACCGACTCAGCCTGTCGATCCGATCCTGAGAAGTGCACAAAGCCCCGGCCGTGAGGTCGCTATGGCCCGCCAAATACTTGGTCGCGCTATGGAGCACAATATCGACGCCAAGCTTTGCGGGATTGCTAAAGAAAGGCGTGCAGTGAGTGTTGTCGATGAGGGTCGCGATCCCTTTCTCGCGACAATGCTGAGTAACGGTTTCGATTTCTTGAAGCCTGAACAGCAGACTGCTGGGGGACTCCAAGTAAACCGCTGTCGTCTCCGGTCGGATGGCATCCAAGATCTCCTGAGGATCGATCCCCGTAACGAATGTGACCTTGACTCCAAACTTCGTCAGATACTCCGACAACAGTATCCGGGTTGGTCCGTAGCAGGAATCGACGGCAACAATGTGACCGCCCGCCTCAACGCAACTCATGATCGCCGCCGTTATTGCTCCTTGCCCTGTCCCAAACAATTTGCATGCATCCGTCCCTTCCATCTGGGCGATCTTCCGTTCGGCAAGGTCTACGGACGGATTCCCGATCCGGCTGTAGTGGTAAGGCGGCCCCTGCGGATTCCCCTGAAGCCCGGAAATGAACTCATCGATCGTGTCGAAAACGAAAAGGGAAGTTTGGTAGATAGCCGGAGCAACCGCCCCCTTGTCCTTTTCACCTTCCCCAAAGTGGGCTAGTTGCGTATTGAATCCGAGCTCAGGTGAGGGGTCCATTACTAGGCGAATAGTTTGGCAGATGGCAGCGAAAGCTACAGCTGATCGCTCAAATCTCCGAAATTAGCTATTCGGGTCGATCCACGTTCAATTATTCGGTCAAATTGACTGGGGCCCTTGGAACATTTCTTGAGAAGTGTCTTTTACATAAGAGATGGAAGTGAAGTAGCGCGGGGAATGCTCCTCACACTCCCTGTTAATAAGGTGAAAAAATGAAAATTACAAAACTTCTCTGTGCTGCCCTGATGGTCCTGACGTGTTGTGTTGCCTCGGCGCAGACCAACATGAAGAAGACGCATATGCCTATGAAGCAGAACATGAAGATGGACATGATGTCCAAAACCATGATGATGGGCTTAACATCCGGTGAAAAAAAGATCGCCATGAGCCATATGGCGCATATGACGCCTGCTGAAAAGTCGGTAATGATGAAGCAATGCCAAATGTGCATGAAGGATAAGCACGCTGGAATGATGGACAAAAAGATGACGAAGCAGATGGAAATGGACCATATGATGAGTGGCCTGAGCATGGCCGAGCAGAAGACTATGAACGGAATGTGGGCCAAGATGTCCGCCCAAGAAAAGATGGTCGGAAAGAAGATGATGATGAATTGTTGCAAATACGGTATGAAGCACGGAATGTAACTCGATCTCATTACAAAAAATCGGCCTCTCCACGATGGCGCGAGAGGCCGATTTTGTCGGTGCCCAGGTTGGAGTCTCAATCAGCTCTTTGCTTCGACGGTAAGCGAAGTGGACGAACGGGTAATTTCTGAGCTTGCAGTCCCTTCACCTGGAAACACTCCTCAGTACCGACCAGATCCGAGCCAAAGTCCAAGAACTGGCCACCCAAATTCGCGCCGATTACGGCGACTCTGAAATCCTCCTCCTGGGCGTCCTCAAAGGCTCGTTCCACTTCCTCTCCGACCTCAGCCGACTTCTATACGACATCTCCGTCGTCGACTTCGTCCAGGTCAGTAGCTATGGCGCTGAGAAATCCTCAAGCGGCGTGGTGCAAATTCGCAAAGACCTTGACACCAATATCGAGGGTAAAGACGTCTTGATCGTTGAAGACATCGTGGACACGGGCACCACCCTGACGCACCTTAGGGAGCTTTTGGGGACCCGAAAGCCGAGGTCGCTCAAAGTGGTTGCGTTGCTTTCGAAGCCGGAAGCCCGCAAGCATAAGACCCAGGTTGAATACGTTGGATTCGAGATTCCGAATGAATTTGTGGTAGGATATGGCTTGGATTACGGAGAAAGGTTTCGCAACCTCCCGTACATCGCCATCCTCCACGAAGATTGATTCCCCTGGGAACCTAATCGAGGTACGCATCCCACCCATCTGAACCCCGTTTCAGGAGCCAAATGACGCATCAGTTTCGTCCACGTAAGAATGAAGGCGGTCCACAACAACGCCGAGGTCGCGGTCGCGGCCGAGAGGGACTTCCAAAGTCCGATATTCAGTCCGATCTCGAGAATTTGCCCGAAATCGACTACAACTATTTTGATCAGATGACTCCCGCTGATCTGCTTAAAGCGGCAAAATCCGCCAAGCTTGATCCCAAAACGCACCTGCGTCCTGAACTCATTGAAAAGCTCCTGCAGGCGAAGAATGCCGAATTCGATGCTGTCTATGCGACGGGCATCTTGGAGATTCTGAACGACGGTTGGGGATTCTTGCGCCGGGATAACTACCAACCCTCCAACGAAGACGTCTACGTCAGCCAATCTCAAGTCAAGCGATTTGGCCTTCGAGCCGGCGATATGATATTCGGCCACGTTCGTCTCCCCAAGGAAGGCGAAAAGTATCGCGGAATGCTTCGTGTGGAGAGCGTAAACGGCAACGCAACCGGCTCGCCGGAAATGCAACGCCGAAAGAACTTTGACGAGCTAACGCCCCTGTTCCCGGATGAGAAGCTATCGATGGAGACGGTGATGGAGAACATTCCCGCGCGAATCGTCGACCTCATTTCTCCAATCGGCAAGGGCCAGCGTGGTCTCATCGTTTCGCCGCCCAAAGCCGGAAAAACCACGATGATGAAGACGATCGCCAACGCGATCAGCTCCAATCATCCCGAGGTCTATCTCCTGGTCTTACTCGTCGACGAGCGCCCAGAAGAAGTTACCGACATGCGGCGATCAGTTCGCGGCCAGGTGATCTCATCGACGTTCGATGAGCCCGCCGAGAACCACATGCGCGTTGCCGAACTATGCCTCGAGCAAGCCAAGCGATTGGTGGAAACCGGAAGGGACGTCGTGATCGTCCTAGACTCCTTAACCCGATTGAGCCGAGCCAGCAATCTCACCATCAATCCCAGCGGACGAACGCTGACGGGTGGTTTGGATCCTAGCGCCCTCTATCGGCCGAGACGCTTCTTCGGCGCCGCCAGAAACATCGAAGAGGGTGGCTCGCTTACCATCATTGCCTCCGTCCTTGTGGACACGGGTTCCAAGATGGACGAGTCCATTTTTGAAGAATTGAAGGGCACTGGTAATAGCGAAATCGTTCTTGACAGAGAGCTTTCCGAGCGACGCATCTGGCCCGCCATCGACATTCGCCGAAGCTCGACCCGACATGAGGAGTTGCTCTTCACCAAGGATGAGATGGAAGCGATTGTTCAACTCCGAAGGCTAATGGCTAAGGAACAGAACAGCATAGATGCCACTGAGGGCCTGATCAAGCTGCTCAAGAGAACGCCTACCAACGCGATTTTCCTAGAGAGCGTGATCCAAAAGGTTCGGGCCACGGTCTAAGATAAGATCGTGGTTTCACTTCTATTCGCGGCGATTTCGTTAACCCAACAGGCCCCAACCGTGGCGGTAAAAGGGGGTGGAATCCTGCCTATCCGATCGTTCGAGGTCGGAACCTCGGATGACCTAGTTAAGCTCAAAGGTTCCAAAGCGGATCTGCTAATCGTCCGATTTAAGAAGTGGGGTCCGAAGCCAGAGGAATCCGCCAAAGCCCTCCAGAAGGGCCCCAATGGGCGTCGCGTGGTGCTGGTCGAGTTCCCAGCCCTCGGCGCGAATCCGAACAACATCTTGCTCTGGCGATAGGACTGGGACACGGACAACGATGGAAAGCTCGATCGCGATGCGCCAACCTGGCTCCGCCCAAAGAATGAGGACGGCTTTTTCCCCATCGATACCTCCAACATCGCGGCGAGAAACAGGATCGTTGGCTCAAATGGTTTGGTGAGCATTGTGGCCAAGGCCGGGTTCGATGGAGTTGTAGTTTCTAGCGTAAAAGATCCCTTTCAGAAGCCAGGATTTGACGCTCGCTTGGTAACGGATGTGCTGATCGAGGGAAG
>JACMJO010000049.1 GCA_014380605.1 Fimbriimonadaceae bacterium
CGCCCTCGGAATCGCCATCGACCAACACGTGATAATCCGCACAGAGATGGGCAACATCGAGCTTGAGCTCTACCCTCACAAAGCCCCCAAGACCGTCGCCAACTTCCTAAGATACGTCCGGGCCGGCCGCTACAAGGGTGGACTCTTTCACCGTACCGTCACCATGGGCAACCAGCCGGACAAGAAGATCAAGATCGAGGTGATCCAGGGTGGCCCGAACCCCAAGTCAGGGAAGGACCTTGCCCCGATCAAACTTGAACGGACCAACAAGACGGGAGTCAAGCACACAGACGGCGCGATCTCCATGGCCCGAGCAAGCATCGACTCCGCAACATCCGACTTCTTCATCTGTATCGGCGATCAGCCGGAACTGGACTTCGGAGGAAAGCGCAACCCCGACGGCCAAGGCTTCGCCGCGTTTGGCCGGGTGGTGAAAGGGATGGATATCGTTATGAAGATCCAAGCCTCCCCATTCAAAGACCAAACCCTGACGCCAAAAATCAAGATTCTGGGGATAGATATCTGGCGGATAATGGAGTCGTGAAGGCGAGATGGATCTTAATTCCGGTCTTGGTGGGAGCAACCATAGTCGGCGGCTATGCCACCCACTCAGCGGCCCAACCTCCGTTCGCCTTTATCTCCGACCTGAAGGGCGAACACATCGCCTACCCCTGGCCAGACAACCCAGATCCATCCTTTCCGCCCAATGAGTATTATGGATTCAGGACGGATGTCGCTTCCGTGCAAAAGGCGCTCAGAGGTGAAATGAAAGAGCGCGGTTGGGAGCGCATGTCCTCTTGTTTTGGAGGAGTCGAGGACTACTCCGAGCTAAGCATGTCTTCAATGGGCGGCATCGATTGGGATGCTACGTATGGAAGTGCCGGTCTCTGGTATGCCGCCTCTATCCCGAAAGGATACACATGCATTGTTATCGTTCGGAAGGGAGATACTTGGCTAGACCGCAATTGGCGCGCCCTTAAGAAGTGGATGAATCCGAAGACGTCGGATCAATCTTAAGGACTTCGCACCGCCGCGCACCCCGACCAACCGCCGTATACTCCAACCCATGAGAAAGGTCGGATGCTGGATCGCGCTCCTAACGTGCTGTGTCGCCGCCCTAGCCCAAGACGCCTATAACGCCGGGATCTCTCTCTCCCCCGATCAAAAGCACTTTGCCGTCGGCAATGCGGGCAAGGAGGTGCATCTCTACCGACTCTTCGACGGAAAGCGGGTCCGCACTTTTCGCCCGGACAGAGTCGCAGACGCCTTCTTCCTGACCAAGCCCGCCTTCTCAATGGACGGCAAGTTCATCACCGCTGGCAATGTGGGACCGGATGGTGGCGTCAACCCCGTCTGGCGAGTCTCCGATGGAAAGCCCATCGCCGAGGTCGCCATGATGACTAACGTTCTGGGCGGCTATGCCTGCAACCCTGTCGCCTTTTCCGGCGATGGAAAGTACATCATCGGCCAGCTATATGGCTACACCGGGGCGCTGGGCAAGCTGGCTTGGACCACGCGCGATTGGCGTCATGCCTACCTTCAACCCCAGCCTCCCGATACTTCCGGCGTCGTCGCCATCAGCCCAAAGGGCAACTTGATTGCCGAGGTGCATGCGGATGGAAATGCCGACTTTTGGGAGTTTGAGGGCAACCTGTCCGACCGCTGGACCGGCTGGATCGTGTCGCTCCCGAAGGATGTTCAATACGCCTCCTTTTCTGGCGATGGCAACGTCTTGGTAATGGCCGGAGATGGTTGGTGCGCGGCCCACGATTGGAGAAATATCCCTACGGAAGGCGTCATGATCGATACCGAAAAACGCATCGACCGAACGGTGGTCGTCAAGAAGTCGGACCCCGTCAAAGACTTTGTGGTGCGCAGCGTGGTTGCCAATGAGCAAGGGAACCTGGCTTTCATCGGCTCCCGCGATGGCCGAATCGCGCGGATCAATCTGAAAACCGGGCGTGCGGAAAAAGTTTGGGAGGCATTCCCAAGCCCAGTGAAAGGCCTCGCCCTAACGAAATCCGGCGACCTTCTGAGCTACGACTTGGAGACTGTGAGAGTCTGGTCTCACGACGGCGTGTTGCGCAAGACCATCAAGTAGCCGACGAGTCTCGCTTTTCCACGACTAACGTGCCGGTAAGCCCACACAACCGGCATAACCAATATGGTTGTGCTGAATCCGAGTCGATGGTTGCTGTTCGCAGGAATCTTGGGGACGGTTACGCCATGGATGGTCCATTGGTCAAGCGGGTTCTTTACCTCCTCCATTGACTTGCATCAGGTCTGGGTCTACGCCTACTTCGCCGCCATCGCCGCTTCCCTGATTGCCGCAGGCGGGGCGGTTCTAGTGCTGAACCGTCACGAAGAGAGCGATGCGGAGCAAATTGAGCTTTTGTTGGCTTTCCTTTTTGGAACGTGCGGCTTGGGGAGTGCCCTTCTAGTGTTCTTGCTCGGCATGATGTAGTAGGTGAATTATCGCTACTGATTCTTATCCCCTTACCCACCCTCGCCAAAGAGTCCAACGCTTGGTAGTGCCTTTTGCCCCTTGCCCGTTGCGCTTGTGCGTCGTCTGGCCTTAGTGCATTGTCGATGGAGGAATTGAACCTCCTGGCCTGTTGCCTCAAGCCACCTGTTCCTGGAGCGAGCCAGGACTCTGCGTTGCGCCCTCAGTGGTTACCAACAGGAATCAGTCTGCAATCACCTCGGTTGTATAGTTGGCTGCTTGAATCTGCAAATCTAGAATTCGATGAGCCTTTGACAGTTCATCGCAAGTTTCGCGCAGCTTCGTTACATCCACCTGAGGTACGAACCTAACCTCAGTTCGAGTCTGGACGCTTTGTTTAATGACGCCGGCATCGGCAAGCTTACGGTGGTAGCCAATCCGGACTAGCAGAATGTCCCTTTCAGCTATGGAATCGGTTAACGACTTGCCGTTGGATAGGTTTGTCGCCAGGTTGGTTTTGTTGATCTGGGCCATGAGCCGCTGTAACTGCGATGCCATTTCCTCTAGACGACCCAGTAGCGTCGCGCAATCCTCAGCGGGCGTTGTTCCCTCTTGGACCTTGGCATTGTCAACCATTCGCTGAGTGACCTCTGCGATTCGCTTGTTCAGGTCGGACCTCTGAGACAGTGCCTCCGAAAGCTTCATAGAACGTTGATGTTACCGCTGATGCTTCTGGGCGGCTGTTGCTACTGCACTCATAGACGATGATATGGATGATTAGGATGATACGTTGAAAACCTGAATCGCCCGTTTTCACCCAAACCCCCCGCCCGATCCTGGTCAGGATGACGCGAGTTAAGCGTAAAATCAA
>JACMJO010000050.1 GCA_014380605.1 Fimbriimonadaceae bacterium
GCTTTGACCGGCTCAGCCTTGGCCCAGTCTAGCGATCGGATTCTAATTCGTGAGAACGAGGTTCTCTCTGTGAAGTTCGATAGCTCGATCAGCGCCAAGTCCACTCGACGCGGCGATCGTTTCACTGCGACGGTTGATGGGGATCGCTATCTTCCTAGTGGCACTAAACTCGTTGGTCGCGTTGCCGACATCCAGAGGAAGGATGGCGACAGAAAGGCGTTCGCCGATCTCGAGTTTACGGAGATCGAACTGCCGAACGGTCGGAAAGTGGATATCGAAGCGTATCCGGTTCCGATCAATGATCGGACTGTGAGGCGGGATCGCAACGGCCGAATGGAGGCCAAGAAGGCGACTCGGCGCGACAACGTCGTGATTGGTTCGACGGTTGGCGGCCTTATCCTAGGCACGATATTCAAGAAGCCGTTTGAAGGGACCGTTATCGGAGCCCTGGCGGGAATTCTGGTCGCAGAGACCGATGCGCTGAATACGAATGGCGAAATGATTGTCGATAAGGGCCAGAAAATGGGCGCGGCGTTTGAACGCGAGGTATCCATCGATGGGCGGGACGACGGCTATCGGAGCGATGATCGCGACGTTCGCGACGTCGATCGTGATCGTGACCGACAAAACCGGGATCAGGACACTCGGGGAGAGGTCGATAGTCGATCAATTCTCCTCGAGTTCGATAAGCAAGAATTGCGGTTTAACGCCAATCGAGCTCCTTATCGTGATGGTTCGACGGTGATGGTTCCGCTAGCGGAGATGGCGGATCAACTTGGTCTTGAGGTCAGCCGCACCTCCGAGAAGATTTTCTTTTTAGAAGATGAAGATAACGTGCTAAAACTTGAACAAAACCGCTCGGATGCACGTCTTAATAGCAAGCGCATAAGCTTGCCCCGTGCGATCGTTGAAAAGGACGGCATCATGTATGTCCCCATTGAGGCTTTCGCCGCGATTAAGCGAGATGCGCTTTACGTGAACGGCACGAGGGTTGTGTCTCGAACGTAGAGATCCATAAAACTGAATAGCCATTCTTTCCTCCCTCCCCCAGCCCCGCGTCTAGCCCTCAGACCGGGGCTCATCAGTTTTTGACGAGCGTGCGGCCTCACCTTGTGGCGATCTCGGTGTTCAGGGATTCGGGGCGGACTTGCCAGGTTGTGGGATTTAGTTGGCGGCAGACGACTTGCTTCCTCCTTGTCCCTGTATAAGGATCCAGCGACCAGGCTTTTAGGGTTTGGTTCGATTTCAGTTCGAACGTTGTCGAGGCGGGAATCTCCCTCACAGGCGTTGATCCGCGGTTATCGGCGCTGAAAACCACTCGATCCTTTACCAAATGGCTTTTGAATCCGGTGTTTTGAGCGTCGCCAAACTGAATCAGGAGCATCCTCGTGGAAGAATCGAGTGCCCTTCCGTCTAAGGAACCGATGAAATCGGCCCTTCGCTTTGCCTCATTTCCAGAAATATTGATCTGATACTGGGGTGACTGGAAAGTGTAGGTGCCAGCGTTTCGATTCCAGTTAACAGTCGCGGGCGATGAGGGTTTTCGAAGAAGGAGAACCATAGCCCTCTCGGTCGCCAGACGAACGGGGTCCGTGTGGAAAGCCATTTGGTCGATCGGAGCAAGCCGATCCGACATCATTCCTTCATTGGTGGCGAGGGCGAATGAGAGCACGCAAGAAGCTCCCTGCCGTTGCATCTCTCCGGCGAAGAACAGGCCGGTCTCCCCACGAAGCTTGTTGTATGGAAGCGAGCCCCACTCAGTCGAAAACCAAGGTCGGCTGGGCATGCGGCGTTGGGCGAGTTGCCAATGTTGTCTGACCCCTGAAGTGTTGAGGAAGGTTTTGCCTTGAGGATGATCCCAATACTCATGAAAGTCCTCGACGTTGAATATCCGTCCGGTGGTGAGGAACTGCGGATCGATCTCAGAGTTAAGTCCCCAAACCAGCCCGTCGTAGCCCGTGTCTCGGACCTTTTTCAGCATCCATCGATAGGCGGGGTCGTAACGCCTAGCCTGGACATTGAGGAATCGGGGGTCGTCTTCGTTTAAGGGGCAGATGCCAAAGATAGCAGGCTCATCCTTCCAGGCAAGACAGCCTTTGGCACGACTTGGGGTGTTGAGTAGCTTAGTGGCGTATGTTTCCCAGTCGGTTCGAATTCTTGGGTCGGCGTTTAGTACTCCCCGCTTAAAGGCCCCTACGTCGCTCGCACGCTCGCTGAAGAGGTCAATCGTGACGTAGATACCCTGCGCCTTCAACGCGGCGACGAAACGGTCAATCCCGGCTTTGAAATCCCAACCGCGGTCGCGGATCACCCAGTCCATGTGGTGAAGCCTGACTGCGTTGTAGCCACGGGTCTTGAGATCTAGCGCCCACTGGTTGGCTTGGGCATCGGAATTTGGGAAGCAGGCCATTCCGGTTAGATTGGTGCCGACGAGTACTCGCCGGGTTTCTTTTGGGTCTTGCTCAAATCTGAGGTTGGGTCCGTCTGCAATCAATCGACCTCTAGAACCCGGGATTGGAAAGGGCGTCGTAAGATCAAATGCTGATCCAGGCTTAGGGCCTGGCCCGGCGATGGCCGAGGTGACGAGAAGAAGGAGGGGTAACAGTCGGCGCATTGAATTTGTTAGACGCCTAGAAGCCCAAAAACCAGTGGTGAAGGCGAGTGTCATCGGTAAGTTCGGGATGGAATGAGGTTCCGAGGAGATTGCCCTGGCGGACGGCGACGACCCTGCCATCGTACGTTGCAATCGGTTTAGCGTCGCCTCGGCATTCGGTGACGATGGGAGCTCGGATGAAGACCCCGGTGACGGCTTCATCCAATCCGTCTACTTGAACTTCATCCTCAAAGCTGTGAACCTGGGCTCCAAAGGCGTTCCGCCTTACCGTGATGTCCAGGAGGTTGAGTGAGTATTGATCGCGATCCTCCACCTTGGAGGCCATGAGGATCATGCCCATGCAAGTACCCCAGATGGGCAAACCTTCCGTAGCCTTCTCCTGAAGCGCTTGGCCAAGACCGAATCGCTCCATCAGCATGCCCACTGTTGTGCTTTCACCACCGGGAATGATGACCCGTTCAACATCGGCTAGGTCCTCCGGAACACGGACTTCCCGAACGTCTAGGTCGGGAATCTCGCAACGCTCCAAGGCTAGGATGTGCTTTTCGAAGTCGCCCTGGATGGCGACAACGCCGACTTCTGGCATGAGGTGAGTGTACTTGTGTGGGATGTGGTCTGTGGTTTGTAGTCTGATCTTCGACTTGGAACTGTGCCGTGGCCGAACACCAGACGGCGAACCACCCCCGCACAAACTACATCGCACCCTCCCGGTACAATTTGCAGCGTGATTGAGATCATTGGGGCACCGTTCGACTTGTGCGGGCCACAGCAAGGGAGCCGCCTGGGACCCCCCGCTTTAAGGTTGGCGGGGTTGGCTCCGGTCCTCAGCAAGTTGGGCCTGGTTGTCACTGATCATGGCGACTTACCAACAGGTGTTGAAAGCCCGAATCTGCAAGGGATGCTTAATTTCGATTCTTTGATTGGCTATCTCCCGGAACTCAAGAATCGAACTGCCCAAGCGCTCGACCGGGGAGCAATTCCGCTGGTACTGGGAGGCGGTCACGAACTCGCCATGGGTTACATTTCGGCGGCGTTGGCAAAGTTCGACGGCGATCTGGCCCTGCTGTGGATCGATGCCCACGCGGATGCGAACACTCCGAAAACCAGCCCCTCAGGCAATATCCACGGGATGCCGATCGCGGCTTTGCAAGGTCTCACCAGCGGGGTTGAAGGCTTGGTTGACAAGCAGTGGCAGAGGTTTCTGGACGAGGTTGTTCCGACAACTCGGATGCGTCCGGAGAGGTGCGCCTGGTACGGGCTGAGAGATGTAGACCCAGGAGAGCGCGACCTTATTCGGCGTACACCAGGCGATCTCGCGATAACGATGCAGGATGTGGATCGGCGGGGGGTGGTTGAAACTATGCGAGAGTTCAACCGCTGGATTCGGAACACGGGTGCGAAGTACCTCTGGATCTCCTTTGACGTGGATGTTCTCGACCCGATTCTGGCTCCTGGAACGGGCACTGCCGTGCGCGGTGGCCTTAGTTATCGAGAAGGACATTTGCTGGCAGAGATGATTCGGGAGTTCCTCGACGCTCCCGATTGCGCATTCGAACTGGTCGGTCTCGACGTCGTCGAAGTCAACCCGCTCATCGACTCTCACAACGAGACCGCGAAGATGGCGGTCGAATGGGTGGGGTCGTTGTTCGGGAAGTCGATCTTGGGGGTTCATTGAGCCTAGAAGTTGGCCGGGGAGCCCTGAGACAAGAGGCGGCGGCGATCCTTGCCCTTGCGGATAAGCTTGGCGCTGAGTTTGAGGCGGCGATCGATATGATCCTGGCCTGCCCAGGGCGCGTCATCACCTGTGGAGTCGGGAAGTCGGGCCACATCGCGCGGAAGACGGCGGGGACGCTTAGCAGTACGGGAACTCCCTCGTTGTTCCTGCATGCGGCGGAGGCGGTTCACGGCGATTTGGGGATGGTAACCGCGGGGGATGTGGTGATCCTCTACAGCCACAGCGGGGAGACGGATGAAGTTGTGAGGCTATTCCCGTCCATTCGGGCCCAGGGGGCCAAGTCGATTCTAGTTACCGGTCGTCCAGGTTCCAGTGCGGGAAGGGAAGCGGACCTTTGCCTGAACACCTTTGTGGAGGAAGAGGCTTGTCCCAACAATCTGGCACCAACTACCTCTACCACCGCAATGCTGGCGTTGTCGGATGCCTTGGCGGTCGCGACGATGGACCGACGAGGGTTTTCGAAGGATGATTTTGCCAGGTTCCATCCCAGTGGGGCGCTTGGCAAGAGGCTCTTGTTGACGGTCAGGGATGTGATGCGGGCCTATCCCGATATCGCCCATGTCTCAGCGTCGGCTACCGCAACGGATGTAATCCGGTCGATGACTCAGGCGGCAGTCGGCGCGGCTTGCGTGGTGGATGGGGAGGTTCGGTTGTTGGGGCTGGTGAGCGAAAGCGACCTTCGCAAGCACTTGCTGTCGCATGAGAATCCTCTGGCATCCCTGGCATCGGAGCTGATGAACTCTGACCCGACGACGATCGAGCCTGATTTACTGGCGATCGAAGCGTTTGAGGTCTTCCAGAACTTCCCGGTGAAGATCGGCGAATTGCCGGTCGTCGAGGATGGAAAGGTTGCAGGATTGCTGGTCTTGAAGGACCTATTGAGAAGCGGGATTCTCTAGCGTTGCGCGCAGGGGCACGCGCGGTACGACTGCCGCTTGCTCAGATTCTCTGAAAGTGTCATACTGGGAACTCCGTGGAGCAAGCATTTCCAACCCAACCGGAAGTTCCACGCATGCCATCTGCCGTGCCCAAGGTTTTGCGCGCTGTCGGGCTGAGATCGGTTTACGGCCTCTTTAGCCTGATCTTCATCTCCCTGGTCGTTTTTCTTGCCGATGAGGTGTCACCAGGAGACGCCGCCACCGTTATGGCGGGTGAGAAGGCGACTCTGAAACAGGTAGAGCAGCTTCGAGAGCAGTACGGCCTAAACCGAGCCTGGCCGATTCGCTATCTGGAATTCTTGGGCAGGGCCGCAACGTTGGACTTTGGGAAAAGCTACTTTGGCACCAAGCGCAACGTCCGCGAAATGATCATTGAGAAACTGCCGTTGACGGCCATGCTTGCCTTCACCGGAATTCTCATTGCAATCATCGTCGGAATCTCGCTTGGAACCATCGCAAGCATTTACCGAACGCGCCCTCCCGACACCTTCATTCTCATTGTCTCAACGCTTGGCGTGACCGTTCCCACATTTGTCTTGGCCCCTACCTTGGTATTCATATTTGCCACCAAGATGAACTACCTCCCGCCAACGTGGGAGGTCAATCTCCGCGCTCCCCTGTGGATGTACCTGATACTTCCAGTTTCCATTTTGGCGGCCCGACCAGCGGCGCTCCTGACCCGCGTCACCCGTGCAAGCATGATCGAAACGATGCAGCAGGAGTTCATTCGGACGGCGATCGCGAAGGGCGTTCCACCTGGAAGATTGGTATTGAGGCATGCGCTTAGAAATGCTGTTTTGCCAGTCGTAACGGTTATTGGAACCAGCTTTGGGTTCATGCTCACGGGTTCTTTTGTGCTGGAGACGGTGTTCACGATTCCGGGTATTGGCCAGGAAGGAATCGACGCAATCTTGCAGGGCGATATGCCCCGCATCCAGGGGATTGTTCTCATGACCGGACTCATGTTTTTGCTCTTGAACCTGCTGGTGGACATCCTCTTGCCGATTCTTGATCCTCGCATCAGGGAGGCTCAGGTTTGAAGCGAAAGAGAAACTGGCTGATGTGGCTGGGAGGAGGATATCTCATCGCCCTCGTCGTGTTTTCGTTTGTAATGCCCTTGCTCAGATCCTCCCAGCTACATCCGACTGGAGTCGATACCTTTGATGCGGTGACAGCAATCGTCGATAAACCATTCCTCGATAGGGGCGGCCAATATCCCCTCGGAACGGACGAATTGGGACGGGATGTGCTCTCTCGACTAGCGCAAGGCGGCCGAACGTCTCTCATCATCGGACTCACGGTGCAAGGGATTGCCTTGCTGTTGGGTCTGATCGTGGGAACTGTTGGAGTCTACGCACCTAAGTGGATTCGCGAACCGGTCATGCGCCTCACCGATGCAATGTTCGCCTTTCCAGACATCTTGCTTGGCATGTTGCTCATTGGTGCGTTTTCAAGCGCATCGGTGGCAAACCCAGCCCTTCGAAGCATTGTGGAACAGGGCACAATTCCCGTGATTGCCGCCCTTGCCTGTACGGCTTGGCCCTCGATAGCTAGGCTTGTGCGAAGTCAAATCGCGAGTCTAAAGGACCGCGAATATGTTGTGGCTGCCAAGGCTAGCGGGGCCTCGACGTTTTACATCGTGACCAGGCACGTCTTGCCCCAGATTTGGGGCATCCTGCTGGCGGTAAGCATGGTGGAGCTCGCAGGGACCATCCTCGCCGAGGCAACCCTTAGCTTCCTTGGCATCGGTATTCGTCCTCCTAACCCGAGTTGGGGTGGCATGCTGAACACGGCGAGGCAGAACATGCAGGCTCACCCCGAGTCGCTGATACCGCCCGCGATCATGCTAAGCGTGTCCATCTTTGCCCTAAGTTTTGTGGGCGATGGTTTGCGGGCTAAGTTAGATCCTAAGAATCGCTAGCCGGCTATCGTGGCGGGGTGCCTAGAATGACTTCGATCGCTCTCCTAAGCTGGCTGTCGTTCTTGGGATCGCCAAAGTCGCTATAACTTGTTTGCTTGGACTCATCGATCTTCGAAACGATGTCGGGCTGAAGGCCTCCGCTTACATACTGTCCGTCGATGTCGACCTTGCGGCTGATGTCTTCCGCGCTGGGCAGGAAATACTTGGCAATCGTGATCTTGGCGCTGGCTCCGTCAATGAGCTCTTTCACTTCTTGGACTGAAGCCTTCCCATAAGAGTGGGTGCCGACCAAGGTGGCCTTTCGGTAGTCCCGGAGAACTCCGGCGAAGATCTCTGCCGCGCTTGCCGAGTCCTCGTCGATCAAGACGACGACGGGATAGGGCCATTCTCGTTTCATACCTCTCAAGCTAACGGCGCTGGATCTGCGGCCTTCTCGATCCTTCATCGTGACGACCACCTTATCTTCAACGAACCGCGAAACCATCTCTACCGCAGTCTCAAGCAACCCGCCAGGATTGGTGCGCAGGTCGATGACCACGCCCTTCAGAGGCTCTTTCGAAAGCTTGTCCATGACAGTGTCGAACTGTTCTGCCGTGGGTTCGCTAAAGCTGGCGATCATGACGTAACCGATTTGGCTATCCTTGAGATAGGTGCCTTCCACGGTCGGAGTGATGATCTTGGCTCGACGGACCCGGTACGTCGTGATCTTTGTCTCGCCTTTCTTGAGGACTCCCAGTCGAACCCAAGTGCCTTCCTTGCCGCGAATCTGACTCACCAGAAGGTCGACGCCCTTGCCGGCGAAGCTGACTCCATCGATCGTCGTAATGATGTCGTCGGTTCCAAGCCCTGCCGTTGCCGCCGGGCCGTCATCGAATACGACTGCGATCTTCGCTCCCAATTCATCGGGGGAAAGTCGGGCGCCGATTCCAACGAAGTTTGCCCGAGTTTCGAGGGCAAAGCTTTCCGCCAGTTTAGGTGGCAAGAACATTGTGTGAGGATCGCCAAGCGAGGCCATCAAGCCTTCCATTCCCGCGTACTTCAGGTCAAGAGTCTTGACAGGTCGGTAGTAGCTGGATGCGATTCGGTTGTAAGTGGTCTTGAAGACTTGCTCTGGGGTGAGGTTGGCTTGACCCTCCGATCCGAAAGCCATCGCAAGAGCTCTTGGGCTGGGCAACTGGCCTTGCTGGATGTCGCGCCAGAAGAAACCAAATGCCCACAAGAAAACCAGGAGGCCGGCGAAAGCCAGAAATCTTAGCGCTTTCACTTGGCGCCTCCCTTGTAATTCGCAACCGCGAGCGAATATCCAGCCCCTTCCGGCAACGGAAAGTCTTCAACAAGGATTGGGTGTCCGGCGGTAGCTGGTCCACTCTGTTTTGCCACGCCTGAAGCGACGAGGGCGTTGGCAAAGACCTCGGCTACGCCTCGCGTGCTTCTATCTACCAGAAGGGTAATGGAACGTGATTCGGTGGTTCCCTTCTTAACTTCAAACGGAGTTTCTCGCTTGCCTACAATCAACTTGCCGTAGATTCCTTTAGGAACTAGGAGTTCCAGGCAGCTCTGCATTGGGGCGGGCAGTCCGTTGGCGTTGTTTCGCAGATCGATAACCAGACTCGATTTGCCCTCGATCGCTTTTCGTAGTTGGTCGTCCACACCTTTAGTGAATCGCAGGGTAATGACTCCGTCCACGTCGGAGAACTCAGGCATTTGGCTGGGCGATTTCAGGATCGATGTCTTCAGAGACTCCTTTTCCCGCTTCCAGATGACCTCAACAGTTCCCGACTTTCCGACCAAGAGTTTTTCTCTCGCCTTTAGCGGCAACAGAGTCTTCTTCATCCGCTTGGTCAACTCTAGTCTAACTTTGGAAATCTCCGCCCAAGAGACTTTGCTTTCGCTAAATGCCTTCTGCAACTTGCGAAAAGACGCAACAGTTTCCGAGTTTGGAACCCAATGACCGTCTACGTATTCCACATAGTCGCCGACCTTGACTCCAGCCTTGTCGGAGGGGCCTCCGGGAACGATCGAAACGACGGTGAGCTTGGGAATTCTAATGGAACCGAGAAGCGCCTCCTCGGGATCGACGGGTTGGCCAGACCCTCGGGCGTCTTTGTCGCGCGGCTCAAGGTAAACCAGCTCTAGTTGGGCACCAATGCCTTCGTATCTGCCAGCCCTCATGGCTTGGTGAACGGCAAACTGGTCCTTGTCCAGATAGAGCGAATCGGGATCACCGAGGCTGGCGACCATGCCGCGGACTGCTCCAAGGGCAAGCTTCTGCTCATCGCCAACCCTTTCGACGTAGCGTTGTTTGAGGAGATTGGTGATCTCGTAAAAGTAGTCTCCTTCTGGGACCTCGCTCTTTGACCTTGAGGCTACCAAGCCCGATGTAGGAACTGGCTCGGGAGAGTTAGCGCCGCCTACATCAACCCCGTCGCGCATCACTGCGCCTAAGAGAATCGCTCCCGATGTGGCTAAGACAGCGGTAGCGGCAATGAGGCTCTTGGTGGTGGGGTTCATAACTAGCAGCTCAAACTGGCATCGAGAAAATCAACTCGCCTATCGTGTCTTTCGGCATCATCCGTGCCTGTCTCCATAAATGCCTGGAAGATTGCAACACTCTCTTCCTTGCTCAGAATACGCGCGCCAAGGCATAAAACGTTCGCATGGTTGTGGAGGCGGCCTAGCCGAGCCATCTCAACTGACGTGCAATCTGCGGCCCGGATATGAGGATATCGATTGGCGCGGATGCTGACGCCGATTCCCGTTCCGCACAACAAGACGCCAAACTCGAAGGCTCCTTTCTTGATCTCACATGCGACCGCATCCGAGGCTAAGGGGTAGTCGAAAGGCTCCGTCGAATTAGCGCCGACTTCGGTGACTTCGTGCCCCTGGCTGGTAGCCCAATCGGCGACATGTCTTCTCATCTCAAAACCGGCGTGGTCGGAGCCAAAAATGAGTTTCATTGGCCAAGGCCCTTTGCCTTCTCGACGATCCGAAAATCGATGCTCGATCGAAGGTTGGCTAAGGCGGACGCGGGCAGGACGAACTTTTTCGTGGCTGCAAGATCGATTAAGGCAAATTGGACGATTGGAAACTTGTCTTCGAGCACGGTCGTTACCTCGTCAATTGAGACCTCGCCGGGCTGTTTTGCAAGGGTTCTCAATGCGTTTGCCCTTACAAATGGCGAGGAATCGGCAATTGCAACGCGAATCGCGTCTCGGTGACCTTCACTTGGCTCAAGTGCGAATCGATTGAGAAGGTGAAGGCGGACTCCAACTGAATCGTCCCGAATGACTTTGTAGCCCTCGGCGGCTTCCTTGGGTTTTCCCGACTGGATCAGTTTCCAGGCACTCTCGGCGCGAACGGCATCGCTTGGATCGTTGATTGCTGACCACAACAGCCGCTTAATGACCACGGAATTTTTGGTGTTTGCCCCACGCGTCACGGCTAGCCGGATCTGAGGGTCCGTTTCCTGTAGGAATGTCATTGAGATGACGGCCGCGTCGTCGCCAGGAAGCATGGTGAGCCCCTTTGCGCCCGACATTCTCGTTTGCCAAGACTTAGAAGCGAAGAGACGGCTCAGAATCCCGGCGGTCTTTGGATCGCCGAAACGTCCAACCTCTACCGCGGCTACCTGCTTCACTTGGTCAAAGGGGCTTGCCGTAACGAGTCTCAGTATCTCCGTCTTTGCCGAAGGAGTGCCAAGCTGGGCCAATCGGATGACGGCTTGCCTTGCAATGCGAACGTTGACACTCTTGGTGAGTTCGATTAAGGCGGCTTCGTCTGACGTGCCGTACGTGCCGTCCTTACTAATCAACCCGTTGAGTTTTACGAGGTCCGATGTCTCCTTAACCAGATCCTGGGCAGAAAGCGTCTTTGCCGCGAGGGCCGTTCGGTAGATTTCGGGAATTGGGCTGAAATCTGGCTGGTTGGCATTGCCTGTGGCAAGTAGTTGGAAGTCATCGAAAAGATAAATGATGTTGCCGATCTGCTCTCGCTCTTCTAGCGTGACTTGAGGCCCGACAACAACGGCATCTATCGGTCCGGCCGAATAGGTCCTCAAGTCGA
This sequence comes from Fimbriimonadaceae bacterium, assembly GCA_014380605.1. GTDB lineage: Bacteria > Armatimonadota > Fimbriimonadia > Fimbriimonadales > Fimbriimonadaceae > 55-13. The sequence continues at coordinate 11,271 of JACMJO010000050.1, forward strand.
CGGTCACTTGATTCCAACTTCCATCTTTCACCACGATCAGCGGTTGGAATCTTCCGGGGCCGCCCTTAGAACTGCCGTCTAGAATTTGCAAGGCAACGCTGTCGTGGCTATTCGACTTAACCCAGAAGCTTAGGTATGGCGTTTTCTGTGGATCAACATTTCGAAAAGGCAACGCAAATCCACCTTTTCTTGTTGGCGAACTCTCGGAGTATTTCAAAACGGGTCCCCGTTGGTCGTCGGGTGAGATGGCGACGGAAACGTTGTTTGAAATTGGCGCCTGCCGCGAGGGGATTTCAAGCGAATCCGCGCGGCTTGTTCTGACCTGGTCGGCAAGTTGATAAAACTTCGCTAAGGTTTCATATCCAGGATCCGTGCTGCTCTGTAGCCCTCGCCAAATCTCGCTCGGAAACAGGCTCGGCAGGTGGACTCCATCCCCTCCTGCAATACCGCTTCTGGGTGGGCTCGGAATGTTTAGCCTCGCCCAGAAGAGGTGCGCTTGAGAAGCGATTTCATGAACGACGTCCTCTTCTAATTCCCGGGTTGGGGAGTCATTAGCCAGATACTGTGCGGCTTTGCTTGCCGGAATCACGACTACAGCGTGGTATGGACCGCGATATAGCTTGTCTTCAGCATCGAATCGCCCTTGGTTAACCCTTGCGTTTGTGTAGTCTGAATAAGGGTTTGGGCTACCTTCTACGAGGTCGATCAGAAATGGATCGACATCAATCGAGACATCTAGGGTTGTCTTCAAGACGCCGTCCGTCGCGGCCCTGATGTAGCCTGGCACTCGGGCCAGGGACCTTAAAACTAGATCTACCTGCTTCTGATCTAGTCGGTGTCTAATCTGCCGAAATGGAGTTTGCCCTCCGCCGATCAGAGTATCCGTCTGGGTCAGGATGAACACCTTGACTTTCCAGTCGGGGGCATCTTTGCTTGGGAGCCCAACCGTTTCCAATTTGGAGACAATTGGCGACCAGTCTCCCGCTTCCTTGAACGGCGTTGGCCATTCCCTTTGCGCAACGGGCAGACCCATGAACCCGTCCCAGTTCTTCACGTCCTCGGGAATCTGCCGTACAGGGGCTTCGGGATAGGTGATCTGGACGACTTTCCCGGCGAGAGTCAAGGTCCCACCCTGGAGTGAAATTGCGGAAATCGCCGCCAGGGCGGATAGAAGAACCATAACTACAAAATCTCAAAAAGGCGAATGTCGTCGTCCATGGCCGCGTGGCCATCGCCTCGGCTAAATTGTAACGCCTCTTTTGGTTGGACGACGGATAGATCGGCAGGGAGCTTTCCGATCAGGTCGAGAACCACTTTCTTGATCTTCTCCGAGTTGGACTTGAAGACCTCGAGAACGTCATGTGCGTTGACCGCATCCGTTCCGGCATGCACCCCACTGTCGTAGTCCGTTATCAAGGAGATGTTCACCACTCCCATGCCCAGTTCCCGGCAGAGGTAAGCCTCAGGGTATTGGGTCATATTGATAACTTCCCAACCGGCGTCGTGGAACCACTTGCTTTCCGACTTGGTACTGAACCGCGGGCCCTGGATGACGACGACCGTGCCCGCGTCGTGGCACGTGATCCCATGCTCGCGTATCGTCTCAATCGCCAACTTGCGCAGAATTGGATCGTATGTTTCGGCTGGCGAAATGTGGGTCACGATAGGGCCGTCGTAGAAGGTGTCCTTACGTCCGTTGGTGCGATCGACGAACTGATCGCAGACCACGAAATGAAAGGGCTCGACGTGCTTCTGAAGAGACCCGGCCGCGCAAGGACTGATGATCGCTTGGACGCCTAAAGACCTCATCGCCCATACGTTGGCGCGATAGTTGATCATGTGGGGCGGAATCGTATGGTGGCGCCCGTGCCGAGGGAGGAAAGCCACTTTTCGGTTGTTAACTGTCGCCAGGAAAAGCGCATCGCTCGGTGGACCGTAAGGAGTGTCCACCTTTACTTCTCGAACATTCTCCAGAAGGCTATAGAAGCCTGAACCGCCAAATACTCCGATTTCTGCTTTCGCCATCTCTACTTTGAACCTGCCATATCCATGATCGAGCGGTGCATCATGTTGATCTCTTTCTCGACCCGAAAGCCCTTTCTCGTCGCAAGATCTTGAGGAATACCTCGGACTCTCAGTTTCGCGATCGCGGGAAGGCTCTTGAGGCGAGGGTCGCTCGTTAAAGCATTCGGTTCGCCTGCCGTAACGATCATATCAGGATTCAGCTTGATCAACGCTTCAGCGTTGATCGGCACATACCTGTTTACATCCGGTCCAACGGGCTCTCCGCCAGAAGCGCGAATGACATCCGCATGGAAACTTTTGATTCCGGCAATGTAATGTTCTCCGCTCTTGCCAGGAAGGATCAGTGCGACCTTGGGGACGGTTGAAAGCGTCTCGGCAGCAGCAGCTTTGCGCTCTTGAAGCATCTTGTCGGCGTAGGTGGATGCTTCCATTTCGACGCCGGCGAGGGCCCCAAGTTTCCGAATTTCATCAGAATACTGGTCCACCGTGTCTGCTTTGAACTCAAAAGTGTCGATACCTAATGCCTTGATCTGCGCAATGTCTTGATCGTTATATATCGATGCGTCGTAGACTACCAATCCTGGATTTAGGCTCTTAATCTTTTCGTAGTCGGGCTTGACCTGCGCCACTACTTCTGCGGTAGCCGCGCTGGGTGGATAGTTGCAGGCAGCGGTTCTTCCTACAAGCTTGACGGCATAGGCCATCGAAGCAAGAACTTCGGTCGATCCGGGACTCAAGCTTGCGACCGTTTGGTAGTGCTTTGGTCGGACAGGGAAGGCGATTCGCTCTGCGCCAGGTTTGCAGCCGATTGTGACGGCTGCTACAAAAAGGGAGAGCACGAACGCTCGATGCATAGGTTCATTCTGGCGCATTGGCATTTGGTAAAGCTAGACAAGTTCGGGACCCCGATTGCTCCCGAATCTTCAAAAAGAGTATCATTTAGGTGCCTTGCAGGGGTGTAGCTCAGTTGGTAGAGCGAAGGTCTCCAAAACCTTAGGTCGCGGGTTCGATCCCTGTCGCCCCTGCCATTAAAACTCCGAGGCTTCTAACCCCAGCACCCGTGCGAGGTCAATTCTTTGGACACATGGCTCTGATAATGGTGTGCAATTCATCGTAGCTTCGGTTGCCGACCACCATGCAGATGACGTTGTCGCTCCGTTTCCAAAACATCGAGTTAACCCCGTCAACCTTCGAGCATTTGCATTCTGGATCGCCCTCGTAGTCCCACAACCCATCGACTTTCTCAATGTCATGCAGCGCGACCACGGCGACGGTTCCAAACTCATCGGAAAGCTGTACGTAAC
>JACMJO010000051.1 GCA_014380605.1 Fimbriimonadaceae bacterium
GACCGCGAAGATCATGGGAAACTGAATAGCTAAAGGCTTCGAGCTCGCGATTCGACGACTCAAGCAACAAGGTTTTTTCCCGAAGCTCGTCTTCAACGGCTTTTCGCTCCGAGATATCACGACCTTCGGCAACGACATATTGAACCTTCCCATCTGCATCTTTAATCGGAACTAAATTAAAGCTGATCGTGGTGGCAACGCCTTGCAACACCACTGACTCTTCATACATGATTGTTTGGCCATTGCGTGCCCGGTCGAACGCGTCCGCCACGCGGAGTTGCACGTCTGGATCGAATGAGCACCACTCCATCTGGAGGAATTTGCTACCGATTAATTGCTCCGTGGGCAACCCCGATCCGATCTGCGCTGCCTTGTTGGCAAGCATTACGATGCCCTCTACGGATACCTTTGCATTGAGCGTCGTCATGCTGTCGATATAGTCCTGAAGTTCTTGCCTTCCCTTTCTGGCATCCTGTTCAGCCAATTCGAGTTGCTTATTGTTGGCTTCTAGTTCTGCCGTCCTCTGCCTCACCCGCTGATCAAGTTCGAGGGCTGTATCTTCAAGTGTCTTCTCAGCAAGCTTGCGTTCGCGAATGTCACGGATAAAAGCCGTGAAGTAAACGCCAGTTTCCCGCCGGTGGGGCGAAATAGCCAGTTCGATTGGAAATCGCTGACCGTTTCGGTGGATCGCCTCGACCTCGAGACGCTTCCCCAGGATTGGGCCCTCTCCTGTGCTCAAGAAATGAGCCAGCCCCGCAAAATGAGATGTTCGCGACTCTTCGGGAATGATGAGGTTCGCAAGGACTTCCCCGATGGCTTCTTCCTTGGACCAGCCAAAGGACGTTTCAGCCATCGAATTCCATGCTTGAACCAGCCCGTGCGAATCCATAGACACAACCGCGTCAAGCGCTAGCTCGACAATCGCGGCGTGCTCGGAGAGAAAGTGTTGTTCCGGCATGATGATGTCCCCATGGGATATCCGACTTCATGGCATGATGTGTCTTACTTTTGCATGTTACTATCCTTAGAATTTAATGACAAGTGTTTATTGGACAATCTCTTGCAGGCCGCTCGTTTGCCCGAACTCAATCGATGGTCCAAACCGATCTGACGTCAATGTCGTAGAGTGAGTCGGGATGATAGCGAAAGTGGTGATGGGTGGGATAATTGGTGGCGGCATTGGGTATGGGTATCACCTGCTGATGAGCCGCTGCGGTTCAACGTGAATCAATGCAAAAGTGCCGGCGGTGCCGGTCCTAGTTTGCACGCTGATTGGATTGGCCATTGCTTGGAACTGGGCAAAGCCATAATTGAAGAGTGCCCAACGCTTGCCCTGTAGACCTCAAAGGCTACTTTGACGAAAATGGAATGCTCCTGCTTTGGCCCGCGAAGGGTCGGTCCGAGAAACGAGCGATTGCTCTGGCTTGGGTTGCTTCCCACTTTGAGCCGGGGAGGACCTATCGGGAGACGGAAGTTAACTCAATCCTCAAGTCGATCCACTCCTTCAACGACCACGCCTTTCTCAGGCGGGAGCTCGTGGACCGAAAGTATCTCACCCGTAATCCCGATGGGTCCGAGTACAGAAAAGTCGAAATCGATCACAATCCATAGATCGCCCACTCCGCCTCCGAACCGATTGCGGTCTATATCCACACCCCTTTCTGCCCCAGCAAATGCGGCTATTGCGACTTCAATTCGTATGCGATGCAGGGCGAAATCGTCGAGCGAACGGTCCAGGCGATCTGCAATGAAATCGACCGGTCTGCGGTAGGGGGAATCCCCGCGAAGACCATCTTCTTCGGCGGCGGCACTCCGACTTACTTATCGGAAGAGCAACTTTTGAGAATCTTCTTAAAAGTGATCGAGGTCCATCCTCCAATTGACGGGGCCGAGATTACGAGTGAGGCCAATCCGGGGACGGTGGACGCGGCGAAGTTCTCCGCGATGCGGAAGGCAGGATTCAACCGGATTTCGATGGGAGCGCAAAGCTTTCTGGACGAAGACCTGATCCGCTTGGACCGAATCCACAAGGCGGGAGACATCGAACGGGCGGTTGGCGCAGCGCGAGAAGCAGGGTTCGACAATCTCAACATCGACCTCATGTTTGCCCTGCCAGGTCAAAGCCTATTGGCATGGAAAAGGAACCTGAAACGGGCGTTTTCGCTTGCAACGGAGCACCTTAGCCTCTACTGCCTGACCATCGAGCCCAACACAGCTTTCTACAAGAAGAACCTGAGGGGTGAGTTGGACTTGCCGGACGATGAGGCCCAGGTCGAGATGTACGACATGTGCTGTGACCAAGCCGCCGCCAACGGATTTTCCCA
>JACMJO010000052.1 GCA_014380605.1 Fimbriimonadaceae bacterium
CGGAAATGCTTCGGAAAATGAAATAGGAGCAAAACTCATGCGCACGGGCGAGTTCGTGCTCCGTTATGGGCTCGCTGTCGTATTCCTGTGGATCGGCTTGTTGAAGTTCACTGCGTACGAGGCCAAGAACATCGAGCCGTTCGTCGCCAACAGTCCCATTTGGTCGTGGGCCTATCAAGCGATGGGTCTGCAGGGTGTGTCGAATCTGATCGGCGTCGTTGAAATCTCAATCGGTGTGCTCATCGCAACACGGGCGTTCTGGCCGAAAGCGTCGGCTATCGGCAGCCTAGGCGCGGCCATAACGTTCATCATCACATTGAGCTTCCTGCTGACGACACCCGGCGTGTGGGAAGCCGGCTATGGTTTTCCTTTTCCCTCGGCGCTGCCCGGCCAGTTTTTACTGAAGGACCTCGTGCTGCTCGGAGTGTCGATCTGGACCGCGGGCGAGGCACTTCGGGCGGCATCGCGCTCTCGGTAGTCACCAGCTGATACTGTTCATTGCGAAATCACGCGGTCTTTGCTAGGGCTTTCAGAAACCAACTCGTATCGTGGACCCGGAGGTGACGAAGAAGTGACGAACATGGCCCGCAGCAGTGATGCCAAGTCGGTCAAAGAGCTCTACCGGTACATCTGGAAGGTCAGCGCCCGGGGCCAAGTCATCCTATCGGCACTCGCGGTCGCCGTGTTCCTTTTGGACCTCATCCCGCTCGAGCTGCAGCGACGTATCGTCAATGGTGCCGTCGACCGCCAGGGCTTCCAGTTCATCCTGATGCTCTGCCTCATCTACGTCGCGGTGGCGCTCGTGCATGGAGGCCTCAAGCTAATCCTGAACGTCTACCGGGGCTCCGTGAGCGAAGCCGCGAACCAGCGCCTGCGCATGCAAATCAACCCGACCGAAACAGCCGATTCGGCACCCCAAAACGGGTCCGGGGAAAAGGGCGTCAAGATCTCGATCGTCGTGTCGGAGGTGGAGGCGGTGGGCGGCTTTGTCGGCTCCAGCTTCTGTGACCCGCTGCTCAATGCCGGCATCCTGTTGAGCGTCTTCGGCTACATGCTCTTCGTGCAGCCGTGGATGGCGCTGGTGGCCCTCTTGATATTTTGTCCTCAGCTCTTGTTCATTCCATTTTTGCAAAAGGCGATCAACCGCCGCACCAAGCGCCGGATCGAGAAGCTGCGGTCGGTCAGCGTCGATCTCGCCAACGAAGTGGCGGACGACACGAAAGAGGGCTCGCAAAAAACCTACCGGCGCCGGATCAGGGACGTTTACCGATTGAACATGCAGATCTTTCTGCGCAAGTTTGGGATGAGTTTCCTGATGAACCTGCTGTATACCTTCGGTGTCATCGGCATTCTCGCTGTCGGTGGCTGGCTGGTGATGCAAGGGAGGGCCGACGTGGGCACGATCGTCGCCTTCATCTCCGGGCTGGCGCGCATGAACGACCCGTGGCGCGACCTGGTGAATTATTTTCGCGACCTGACCAACGCCGGCTTGAAGTACCGGATGATCGCAGCGGAGCTCGACCAGCGCTCGGCAGCATCGCCTGCGGCACGATGAGGCCAAGCGCTTTCGCAGTCCTGCGGTTGATGACCAGCTCGAGTCTTGTCGGTTGCTCCACCGGCAGATCAGCTGGTTTGGCGCCTTTGAGAATCCTATCGACGTAACCTGCTGCACGTTGGTAAATGTCAACTTGATTCTGCCCGTAGCTCATCAGACCGCCGGCCTCTGCATATTCCCGATTCGCGAATATGGATGGCA
>JACMJO010000053.1 GCA_014380605.1 Fimbriimonadaceae bacterium
TATCCAAAACCTGGGTGAGGCGATCGGACGACGAGATCTGCTTACCAAGAAGCCAGACCTTGGCGGCAAGGCGGCATTGATCGACCTCGCTACCGTCCTTTCCGCGCCACATGCCCGGGTGTCGCATCGCGACTACCGCGTCCAAACTGCCGCCCACTTACCAAAAATGCGCGAGCAGGAGCGATGCGTTGCCCAGCGAGCGATGGGAGGCGACCACTCTATCCTCCGTGAGTGCTTGAACAATGAAGACCGATGCGTGGGCGTCGGCGCGGCAGGAGAGATCGCCCGGAAGTTTGGCGACCTCGGACTACCGGAAGGCACGATCAGCTTCGACGACAAGGGCGCGGCAGGGCACTTCTATGCGGCGTACAGCGTGCATGGTATGAACTTCCGACTCAAGGGTCTGGCGGCAGACTCCTGTTTCACCGCGGCCTACGGCGGGACCCTGGCGATCTTGCCGCCTAGCGGGAACACGAGTCTGACGGTCGTCGGAAACACGTTTGGCTACGGCGCGAGGGGCGGCCAGGTCTTCATCGCCGGGCGCGCGGGCAACCGGTTCGGCATCTGCCTTCGCAAGAACGCGGAAGGCGGCGGAGCAACGATCGTGGTGGAAGGCGTCGCCTCGAATGCGTTCCAATACATGACTGGCGGGGTTGCTCTGGTCCTCGGACCGACCGGCCCCAATCTTGGAGCGGGAATGACGGGCGGTGTCGTGTACCTGCTCGATGCGGACCTCGACAGCCTGAATCAGGACTATGTCAAAGCCGAGCCAGTGGACCTTCTTGATCGGGTAGTAATCGAAGAAATGCTAGCCGCCCACGTCGAGGCGACTGGGAGTCTAAACGCGACTTTGCTCTTAGAGAAGTTCGACTTACGTCAATACTCGAAGGTGACAACCAGGCTTTTGCCGGAAACCTTGGAGTAGCTAGAGCCGACTCGCAAGTTCCGACGCCCCATTGGGTCGCTTCACCGAACCCGGTGGTAATCTCTCACCCCCAACCATGGATGACTTTGGCATCGACCGCCCCGAACTAACCGGCACCCTCATTTCGATGGAGTTCGGTCCTGGTGGGAGGATTGGCCAAATGTGGGTCGCCAATCCAAATCTGCCGGACGAAAACGAGGAGTTCCAATTCGTCCTCTCGCCCATCAACATGGGCGACGAGATCGTGGAGGACTACTATCCCGGCACCATCCTGATCGGGGCCAGAACCCATCCCGACGACCCTTGGATCGTGAGTCGAAACTCTCGGGCAAGCCAGGCCGAAGATGACGACGACCCCGGGAAGGTCACTTTCACTTACGACTTTGCCTTTCTCGATGACATCGAGGCAGTCGGAAAGTTCTACGAGCGACCTGGAACGATTCCCCAGATCTGCTGGGACCTGACGATAACCAACAAGGGCAAATCCACGCTTGAGATTGGCGAGCTGGCCTTCCCATTCGCCCTCAATAACCTTTATGAGGGCTATCCCGGAACAGATTCGGGCATGTCGGAGATGTTCAAGGATCGGGTTTACGTCCACAAGTACATCGGCGGCGCGGGGAGCTATCTCTTTGCCCAAAGGCTCAACGCCGAAGCTCCTGGACTGCTCGTTTTCCCGGGCGACGAGACTCGATGGGAGTTTTATAACCACGTTCCCGCCTCCATCAACTCGCCGTTTCGGTGGGAAGGGATTCCGGTGGTCTACATCCACAGTCGAGCTGCCATCGAGCGGGAGGAGTGGCCGGAGTGGTTCAACGAGCATACGTCGCTGATCCTTGAGCCGGGCGAATCTCGCACCTACCAGACCCGATTCGTGCCCACCGAACGCGATCGCTTCGACAGTGTAAACCCAGTCCTGAGCGCGTGTGGGCAGCCAGCGATTCGGCTCCTTCCCGGAGCAGTCGCCCCCGCCGACGTTGGAATTGCGCTTGAGGTTAGCGGTGCCACGCCGACTCGATTCTTCACGGACGGCGAGGCCGAGCTAGAGACGGACTCGGACGATGAGGGCGGCTTCTGCTTTGTGAAGCCGGACGGCCCGGGGCTGACCACTCTATCATTCGAGGACACCAAGGGTCGGGAAACTAGCACTCACCTCCTCTTCATCGAGCCGATCGAGAAGCTTATCAAGGCAAGGGCCAAATGGATCGTCGATAAGCAGATTCACATCGACCCCAAGTCCAATCTGCACCACGCCTTTCTCGCCACCGATATCCACACCGGCGACCAACTGAGCGCGATCGAGGAGTATCTGGGGCCGTTTGGAATCGAAAGTTCGTTGGCAGATGCTCTCTTTCTCGCCGAGAAGAACTCCATCTTTCCCGATGCAAAGGAGATCGAAGCGCTTGAAGAGTACGTAACCGACTTCCTCCTCGACGACCTTCAGAACCCCTCTGACGGCTCGATTGGGAGCGCTTTTGCCGATCCTAAATCGGTGGCGCTCAATGCCGGTCGTGCTCAAATCTATACGCTTGCGGCGAACCTTTACACATCGCTGTATCGCCTGGAGACCCAGGGATTCACCAAGCTCACCGGCAACCTGGAGCATGCCCTCCGAACGGCCACTTTGGCGGGAGCGATTACGGCGGGAAATTTGGAGTTCGGCTCGGCGTTGTTGCTAGGGGAATTGAAGCAGTTTGTGGGCGAACTGTCCGACCCTGATTTTGCCGTACAGATCAGCCAAGCGTGGCAAACACTGAGCTATGCCTACGCCGCGGCGTCTCACCGGTCTTTTCCCTTTGCGGGGCCAAGCGGGTGGTCGACCGAGGCCTTCCGAGAAGCATTCGAGGGCGCAAGTTCGGGGATGAACCCGGTGATGGCCGAAGAGGCCATGCGATTCGCCTATGCCGCTCGCTCGTTGAGCCCAAGCTGGTGGTGGTACGCCAGCGATAAACGTTGGCTAGAAGAGCACGAAATGCCCCATCCGGCAATGGCGGACAAGGGCGAGCTTTGCCTGGGTCCCACTACCGTAACGAATTCCCTCATGTTCTTCCGGCTCTTGGAGCGGGATTACACTTCCCTGCCCGACAGTTATCTGCGGCTGGCGTTCGGAGGGATGCTTGGAATTTGGGCGCTGGTTCGATCCGATGGAGCAGGGTCGATGGGATTTTGCCCCGATGCGGCTTCCAAGCAGTTTGGGATTTCAGCGCTTACGGGCGACGTCGGGATAGGATTGTTCGCCTACCTAAGGAATGTCGCCAGTTACGTCTTGCCAACCAGAATGGCGGGCGTGATCACGTTCGGTTGCCATTTTGAGATGGAAACTTTAGAGGGACGCGACCTCTTCCTGATTCGGCCTTGGGATGGCGTCGGAAGGCGGATCGTGGTCCGCCAAATTGGGTTTGAAGTGCGAACATCGTTCGGTATCCTAAGAGAATTGAGGTTTGATACTAGGAAGCGATGGGCAAAAATTCTGCTTCACAATCCAGCAAGTCGGCTGGTGGAAGCCGAACTTGTCGTCAAAGGACTTTGGGGCCGCGCCGTCGAATTCAACACCGAACGGTTTGAATCCCAGAACGGGTACGTTCAGATTCCAGTTTCCCTGGAATCTGGAACGACTAAAGAGATCGAGTTAAAGGTAATTGAATGAACGAAATTCCAATGTGGTGGTTGATACTGTCGGCGATCTTCTTCGCGACGAATGCGATTCTCATTGCCGCGCTAGCATTTGCAATCTTTAAGCTGGGGAGCCTGATGGCCGACCTGAAACCCAAGGTTGAGAGCCTGGTGGTGCGGGTCGACAGCGTCGCGACAAAAGTAGACGGATTGGCAACCACGTTGCAGAACACGGTGCGAAACGTCGGCGAGAAGGCCTCGGGCGTTGCTGGATCTGCGTCTTCGATGGCAAGCACCACTTCAAAGGTATTCGAACGATATGCGCCCATCCTGGGGATCGTCTTGACTGGTCTCAAGATCTTAGGATCGATCAACGAGTACCGAGCGTCGCATCGAAAGCCAGAATTGACGGAGCGAGAGGATTAGTGTGGCGTGTGGTTTGTAGTCTGTGACCGTGTGTAAAGAACCGATCACAATTCACAAACCACAGACCCCATCCCCAGGACCTCTTGATCTGTCTTTGGCCTTGAGGTATCATGAACGTTCGAACCGCGGGATGGAGCAGTCTGGTAGCTCGTCGGGCTCATAACCCGGAGGTCGTAAGTTCAAATCTTACTCCCGCACCCAAGTTTTAAGGCCTCGCCAAGTTGGCGAGGCCTTTTTTGTATTTGAGGCCCTACTTCGCTTGCTTATCGATGACCTTGACGTCGGGCCGCGGGGTTGGGTTGGTAAGTCGGCCTACATCGATGAACATCACCATCACGAAGAACATCATCACGATGGCAAAGCCAACGGCGGCAATAGCCCCCTGAACCTTGATGCTCAGGCGGCGCCCACCTCGCACCGTTTCGGCAACCGCAACCAACATTTGCCCACCGTCGAGTGGAGGAATGGGAAGCAGATTAAAGATGCCAACGCTGATGCTAAGGAGCCCCGCCAAGAGCACCACCGTCCCTGGCCCAAACTTAACAGCATTGCTGGTTGCTTGGGCAATGCTGATGGGTCCTCCTACGTTTTCTTTGAGTTCCGAGGGCTTGGCGATAAGCGATACCAACTTTGCCGCCATTTTGTAAGGCGTCACAGCAGCTTCCCTAAACGCCTCGCCGAACGTCACTTTGACGACGTCGGAATCCGGCTCGACGCCAATGCGGCCAGCCTTCTTGGCAGGCAAAAGCGACATCAGATCTGGGGCCAGCCGAGGCAGGTTCTTCTCGATGGGAACCACGGTGGCTTCCATGGCTTTGCCGTTCCTCTCATAGGTCATCGTGACGGGTTGGCCCGATCGATCGCTGACCACGGCCACAATGTCATAAAATTTCGTCACCGGCCTTCCATCCACCCTCGTGACGACGTCGCCGGGCCGGATACCCGCTTTGTAGGCAGCGCCATCCGTGCTAACCCTGCCAATCACTGGCTTGTAGTTCACCTTGTCGATGCCCCCAATAGCAAAGACTCCGGTGAGAATAATGATGCCCGCGATCACGCTGAATACCGGTCCTGCCAAAAGCACAATAAACCGCTTCCAGGGAGCCTTGCTATAGAACCCGCCCGGAACCCTGATCTCGCTTCCGTCTTCCTCGGGGATCATCCCCTTAATGCGGACGAAGCCTCCCAAAGGCCACGGACGGATGGTGAAATCCGTGGTTTCCTGAAGGGACAGCTTCACCTGGCTCGGGGTCGGCTCGACGATGGGCTCTGGCTTTAGAGCAGAGGAACCGTCAGTAAGATAGTCGTATCGCTCCTGCTCGGTGAATGAATCAACGGTCTGGCCAGCGGCACCGGGAACAGGATCAACGCTGTAAGTTCGCCGCATCCAGGTCCAGATCGGCTTCTTGCCAAACCCGATCGCGAACTCCTCCACTCCCATGCCGAACAATCGTGCAAAGAGATAGTGGCCCAGCTCGTGCGCGGCGACGAGGATAGACAACATCACGACCAAAACAACGGCAGTGACGAGAACGTGGATGACGGTTCCAAAATCCATGGTTAAGTTAATTCTTGGCGGACTGCATTAGGTTACGCGCAATTTCCCTTGAATGCGCGTCCGTGGCGACAAGATTGTCAAGGGTCGGGTCCTTTCGCTCATGACGAGCCAGCGTTTCCCCGACTATGTCTGGAATCGCCAGGAAGGATACTTCCCCGCGCAGGAAGGCGTTGGCGACCTCCTCATTGGCCGCGTTCATGGCACAAGGGGCCGTTCCGCCGATTCGGACGCTATCTTTGGCGATTTGAATGGATGGGAAGGTCTCATGGTCTACAGGCTCGAAAGTGAGGTTAGGCGTATCCAGCGGACTCCAGGGCTTGAGCTCATTTGACTTTCGCTCAGGGTAGAGCAAAGCGTATTGGATGGGCAGGCGCATATCGGGCCAGCCAAGCTGCCCCAGAACCGAGCCGTCTTTGAATTTCACCATTGAGTGGATCACGCTTTGGGGGTGGACGATCGTGTCCACCTGGTCGATACCTACTCCAAACAGCCATTTGGCCTCGATGGTTTCCAGTCCTTTGTTCATGAGGGTAGCGGAGTCGATGGTGATCTTCCCCCCCATGCGCCAAGTCGGGTGGTTGAGGGCCTGATTCACCGTGATATGTTCAAGCTCCGAGCGCTTCTTGCCTCGGAACGGCCCACCACTGGCGGTAAGAAAAAGTTGGTCGATCTGTTCAGGTTGGTAACCCTGCAGGCATTGAAAGATCGCCGAATGCTCGCTGTCGATGGGAGTCATCGTGACGCCGTACTGCTTGACCAGGGGCATAACGACCTCCCCAGCAGCTACCAAAACCTCCTTGGAAGCCAAAGCGATGTCCTTCCCCGCCTTAATAGCTTCGATGGTCGGAAGGAGGCCGATGACTCCAGCTACAGCGACGACCACGAGGTCGGCTTCTGGCAGGGTAGCGAGATCCGTGAGGGTGAGGGGGTGAAGGGGTGATGGAGGTGAGGATGCGAGGGCGGTGTGTTTGACTTTGAATCGGCCTGCCTGTTCCTGGAGCTTCTCCGAATTCGAATTAGCAGCAAGGCCGATTACTTGTAGTCGATCCGAGTGCTGGGAGATGATGTCCAGGGTTTGGGTTCCGATACTTCCGGTGGAACCAAGTACAACAACCCTCTTCATAGAACGATTTTAGCGCGGGGAACGGAAAGCCCTTTTCATAAGCCGTGTTTCTGCTTAGAATGTGCTTGGGGTCCATGGAGAGTCGATCTCGATCTTCTTACTTGCTCCGGCACCGATACTAAGTATATGAACCCCCAGTCCAAGGAAACCGCCGTCGATCCCATGGCTGAGCAAACCCCTGAGTTGCTCCGCCAGTACACCTATCGCTGGTTCGACGAGGTGTGGAACGAGAGGCGAGACGGAGCGATCGACCACTTTGTCGCTGACCCGGTCGAAAGCCAAGGCCCCGCACCTAAGAAGTACGGCTTGATGCGAAAGACGGATTTTCGGGCTTGGCATCGACAACTGCTTGAGGCCTTTCCAGATATCTGGTTTGAAGTCCATTCAGTGGTTGTGGATGGCGATATCAGTGCGGCCCGATACTCGGTGTCAGGAACGCACTTGGGCGACCTGGACGGCCTACCGGCTTCGCAAAAGGAGGTTCACATAACGGGCATGACGATGTTTCGCTGGCGAGGCGGGAAGATCCAAGAATCTTGGAATAATCACGACCAACTGGGCCTACTACAGCAAATAGGTTTCGTAGACTAATGGTCGGAACCTTGGGGCGATGCCAAAACGCGGAGAGGTCTACGCACTAGTCGATAGCTTTTTTCAGGAAGTCTGGAACGAGCAGAACGACGATGCCATCCCTAAGTACATTTCTCCAAAAGTTATTGAGCACGGACTTTCCGGGCTTCAACCGCTAACCCTGGATTACAGCGATTTCATCGCCTTTCGGGCCAGATTCCTACAGGCCTTTCCCGACGCCAAGTTTACGGTCGACAACATTCTCGTCGAAGGCGAGGTCGTGGTTGTCCGATTTCATGTTGAAGCCACCCATCTTGGCGATGGGATGGGATTCCCCGCAACCGGACGAAAAATCTCGTTCACAGCGATGGGATTTGGGATTTGGAGGGATGGCAAGATGATCGAGGCCTGGAACAACTTCGACCAACTTGGCTTGATGCGCCAAGTTGGTCTGATCGAATAGCCTACGGTCCCAGGCGAACCGAGCTTGGGCTGTCGAATTGGTTGACGCCAGACCCGGTGGTTCCAAAGGTAACCGCTCCGCCTCCGCCAATGTTGTCGTAGCGACTCAGCTTGTTATCGTTCTGATTGACGGCGTAGATTCGCCCGCCCGAATCGTAAGTCGCGCTTTGAACGGTATCCAAGGGCAACGTGATCCAACCCGCGGTCGACATGATATCGGTCTGAACGATCTGACCACCTCGGTCGGCGACCAGCATTTGCCCAAGGTTATTGAAGACGATGTCCGCCGCTCCATCGAACTGTCCAACGCCTGAACCAGAGGTTCCAAAAGTTGTCCAACCTGCCCCCGCCATGGTGTCGATTCGGGCGATCCGGTCGTTGATGTAATCCGTGATGTAGATTCGCCCGATAGAGTCCAAACCGATGCCCTGGATTCCGTCGAACTGGCCAACGCCCGATCCCTGGGCGCCAAACGCCACCCAGTTCGCGCCGGTCATGTTGTCGATGCGAACGACTCTGTAGTTTCCTGAATCAATGATGTACAGCCGATCCGTTGAGTCGATCGCGATTCGGTAGGGGTTATCGAACTGGCCAACGCCTGAACCGGCCGTGCCAAATGTGGTCCAGCCCGCTCCCGTCATATCGTCGATGCGCACGATTCGGTTGTTACTGTAATCGACGCAGTAGATCCGGCCAAGTGAGTCAAAGGCGATGTCGGCAAGAAAATTAAACTGCCCAACCCCGCTGCCAGATGAACCAAACGAGGTCCAGCCAGATCCGGACATGTTATTGACGCGAACGATTCTATCGTTGCCGTCGGCAATATAGATTCTTCGTGGATCGTTGGAACCGCCGCCCCCGCCCGATCCTCCACAACCGATAACGGTAGCGATCGCCACAGCTACATAAACAAGTTTTAGAACTTTTTCAAACATAATTACCCCGAAATTACCTCTATATTGCAAGACGTGTCAAGGGTCCTAATCGATGGGCCATGACCCCAACTCATGCCATAATTCGCGAATGACCGCCGCCCCCCTGCAGGACACTCGCTTTAGGCTAAGCGAACCGCAGGCGCGAGAGCTTGCTGAAACTTATGGTACGCCGTTGTACGTGGTGGATGAGGCGCATTTCCGCCAGCGCATTCAGACTTACTATGAAGGCTTTCGAGCCGCTTCCCCGCTCGGCCAGCTGAGCTTTGCCACTAAAGCCAACTCCACCGCCGCTCTGATCAAGATCGCTTACCAGGAAGGATGCTCGATCGACGTGGCATCCGAGGGCGAACTTCGAGTAGCGCTGATGGCGGGGGTTCCCGCGTCGGCCTGCCACCTCCATGGCAACAACAAGCAGGTTTCCGAGCTGGCCTTTGCCATTGAGCAAGGCATCGGAATGATCGTCCTCGACAACTTTGAGGAGATCGAGACCGTAGCAAGATTGCTTAA
>JACMJO010000054.1 GCA_014380605.1 Fimbriimonadaceae bacterium
ACGGCACCCCCATCAATGCCATCCAAGGCATTCCGTACATTAACTTCGTCACCAGCGAATCCACGGGTGCCAAGGGCATTTCCCTCACCTTGGTAACCATCGAGCCCGGTGACGGGTGCGTTCCCCACTACCATCTGGACTCGGAGACGGCACTCTTTCTCTTGTCCGGCGAAGTCGTCACCCGGTATGGCGATGAGCTTCAGCACGAAGTAGTCGCGCGAGCTGGCCAGTCCGTGTACATCGGACCCAACATCCCTCACTCGGCAAGGAATGTCGGTAACGTGCCGGCAGTAGCCGTCTCGGTCCGCACCGATGGCGACGAGCAATGCCGAACGATCCCGTACCTTCCTCATGAAATGGCGGTGAAAAGTGCCTAAAGGAGTTCGCAAGTTTCTGTATATCATCGCGGGCGGCGACGTCCGCCTCTATGACGATCCTGGTCTCATGGATGCGACAACAACCCTAATCGGCAGGGGCGCAAGCCAGGTCGCGGTCGCCGCGATCGCATCCATTAGCATCGCATGCGCATCGACCTTCTTCGGCTCCGATCCCAAGGGGGCGATCTTGATCGCAATCCTTTGGGGGATTTCCATCCTTATCCTAGACGCAGCGTTGGTTCGGGGGCTTCGAGCCGTTAAGGCGAAGATGTTGTTGAGCGTCATGCTACGCATCTTCATGGCTCTGCTGATTGCCTGCGTCGTATCGTTCCCGCTGGAAGTGCAGATCTTTAAGGGACCGATCGAACGCGAACTCGCCCAGCGAGATTTAGCGTTCAGCCAGAACCTTAACCGTGAACTCGACCGCGAGTTTGCAGCGGCCGAAGTTGTCCGTGATCGCATCGCTGACCGCAACAAGACCTTGAAACCTTATCAGGACGATGCTAGGGAGCTTTCGGCGGAGGTCGTCACCGAGGTTGCTGGCAAATCCATTACCGGTCGCGAGGGCAGGGGGCCCGTATTTGAAGAAAAGGTCTTTGCCCGAGACGCAGCAATCAGGGAGTTCAGTGAGGCTAAGAAGCAGGTGGAACTCGAGAACGCCGAGGATAAGCGAAAACTTGTCATTCTCGAAAGCGAGCGCGAGGCCGCGCGAAAATCTCGAATGAAAGTTCAGGAGAATGCGCATGGATTGGCCGATAGGATTGGCGCTCTTTTGGCGCTTGAGAAGAGCGAACCACAAACGGCAATCATCAGTTGGATCATTCGGCTGCTGTTCATCACCATCGAGCTGAGCCCGATGCTAATCAAGCTCACCTGCAAGCTTCCGTTGTTAGAAAAGGCCGTTGAAATGGCCGACAAAGCGGCAGAGGAAGTCTACGTCCAGAAGTTTGGAATTGAGACCAAATCCAAGATTCAGGAGATGGCCGTTCTGAGCGAAGCCAAGATCGCGGCCACCAACCACTTGGCAACGAAGGCGATTATCGCTTCCAAAGAGTCCGAACTCATGAAGCTTAACGTCGTTGCCGCTGGAACCGCCTATGCGGACGATGCCATGCGGGCAGTGAACGAATCCTTGGGTCGGTCACACCAGCCCGATTCGCACGATTCGGTCGACGAAACCGAAGAACGCCTGCGACGACTATTTCGAGAGCATAAGGGTCAGATGGACGACCTGGACGCTCGTACCCGAAGACACATTGATGACTTAGGAGGTCAGCATGAATAATCTCGCCACTATTACAGCGGAGCACACCAACGGCGTCGCTTCCACCGGCGCGGTCTTGGAGAAGTCCGTAGCGGATGATATCGGCCTTGTGCTCGATTCGAGCACCCAGAGGCTTGCCACCAAGCTGCCACTGGAGCAGCAGAAGTTCCTGGCTCGCCTCTTCGACCCCATGGCAAAAGCCCAATTGAAGGGCAAACTTAAAATACAGGAGCGCGAGTTGGCATTCCAGATCCGAAGTCTCGACATCGTTCGCGAGGCCGAGGCAAGGATCCTGGCCACCTTACTCAGTCACTTCCTTCGGGAAGGAAAGAGTGCCCTGCAAGCAAGAAGCGCCAGCTTTGTGCTGTCGCGGGAGTTGGAACTGATGAATCGAGTAGAAGAAACAGTTAATGCGCATCAAGCGAACGTCATTGATGCCTGGAACCGGGCAGCTACACTGCCGACGGAACTGCAACAGGTCGAGAAGGATCGAATCTCGGAAGGTTATGAGCGGCTCGTCGGTGATGTTAATACGATCTTGAATCAATTCAGCGAAATCGTCGCTGAGGTGATTCCGGCCAGCCGTGACTAATCAGCCCATCGCCCATCCATAGGACGGACGGACCGCTGTCCGTCCGTCCTTTTTGATCGCAGGCTCTATTGGGAGTCGTAATCGTAATGTCCACGATCCGATGTCCGCGCCCCGTGATTCGTGGTCATACGTAGTCTGATCTGTTCATCGGACCACGGGCCCAAAGAGTGGTTAGTTTGACTTCCTACAACGACTCCCGTAAACCTCCCATTCCCGTTTGACAAGGAGAGGGGCTTGCAAGAGCAGTGTTATCTGATAGAGTGTGATGGGTGAATTGCTGGGAAGTGCAATTCGCCTACACGCTGTCTTCCTGCTTCTGAATGGTCAACCTCCATTTCGCGACAGGAGGACAGCTATGTACCCTGGAATACTTCAAAAACCTGTTGGGTGCACGACCATAACTCTTGGGCGTTGCATTGATTTCATTACATTCTTGGACCAAGCTTCGATCGATGTCCATAAGGCCGCGGTGGCGGCCTTCCTACAGCACATAGGACACAGGGAGCCAACCACCTCGCTCGGTCAAGAGGGTGATGACTATGATATTCTGGCGGAAACCAGATTCATTGCTTGTGAGACTGAATACGCGATCCGAACACTCGCATCCCGTATTGGCGGGGGTTATGACCGAAAAACAACGATCCACCGACTTGGCAGCAACGGTACGCCCCAAACCCACCCATGCCTTTGTTCAGGTAGATGCGGAGACATCGTTCCTTCAGGGAATGAGCGGTCGCTATCAACTCAAACATGAGCTAGCATCAAGCGGCAA
>JACMJO010000055.1 GCA_014380605.1 Fimbriimonadaceae bacterium
CTACGCTTCCCGTTACCGACAAAGAGAATAACAAGAAGCAAGGGAACGTGATCAGCATCACCGGATCGAGGTGGCGAGTTTTTCCCTTGCCGATGTTCCTGATGATCCCGCTAACCCTTATCGCCCTGGTCTTGCTGGGAAGCGGAGGCGATAATCTACGCGTAACGAACGGCGTCCAGGGCGACGATGGCGCATTCTATGTGCTTGGAACGGAACCGAATCAAGGACAGCTCAACGTTAAGCTCAAATGGAGCGCGCCCTTGTACGCCATCTTGAAGCTAAATCGCTTGGACCAAGGGAGGTCGTCGACGATTGATACCCAGCGGGAAGCAGCAGCGGATAAAGCAACGGTCCAAGACTATGGACAAGCCCAAAAGATCAGCTATGAATTAGGCTCCAAGTTCTTTGGGGGCGGGATCAAAACGGATGTTCGATTCGTGCCGATGAAAACCGACGGCATGGTTCAGATAATGGATGGGCAAAATCCATTGAACCTGATGCCGGGCAAGGAGCCCATTGGTGAGGACAAGATCGACGTCTTCACTCAGGATGCGACTATAGAGATGAAGCGGGGTCAAACAAGGACCCTCACCTTCAGAAACCTCACACGTACCGGAAGAATCGATGGCCAGACTATCGTCGCCTGGACCGTCCGACAGCCGCAAGGCTTCAAGGTCGCCGACTTCTTGGTGAAGCAAGGCGACAATCAGGTCATCAACCCCAATGCCTCGGTGTTTGCGAAGATCACGGTCGATGAGGACAACCTTCCGCCAGATGGTGAGGCTGTTTGGGAGATATTGACCACCGATGCAAAGTATCAACTGCTGAGGATCAAATTGAGGTTGGTTGAATGAGGCTGCTCCAGACCGAGGTCGATGTCGTTCCTGGGCGTAAGCCTCAAAAACAGCCTTTGCCCGAGGGTTTCGTGGGCCCCGGCGTTGCAACCCTGCGCATCCAAAACTCCACGCCTCGCCAGAACTCTTACACGATTCGGCTGAAGTGCGAAGAACCCTATTGGCAAGACGCGTGGTTCACGCTTGCCGCCCTTCCGCCCACTGGCGATGTGCAGAACGCTCCGCCTACCGGAAAGCCGGATCAACCTGGGCCAAGAAACCAATCGTTAGCGATCTTCATCAAGGACGGTGGCACGCGAGATGTCCTCGTCAGTTTCGCTGTCCCCGAAAAATCCGAGTGCAGAGCTGGCGTCTATCGGGCAAAGGTCATTATTGAAACCCGGGTCGTCAGTGACGATCCTCATGCCGCTCGAAAGGAACGCATCACTGAGATCCCCATTACGATCATCGTGCGCCCCTTCTACGAGTGGAAACTCGCTTACACGCCCGAGGAGCGTCGAGTCGGGATTTTTCGGCGGCGGAGCCAGTTTGAACTAGTAGTCGAGAACCACGGTAACGACTGGCTTTACTTGGACATGAAACTGCCTCGTCCGCAGAACGTTCTCGTTGAAACCCCGGTCCAGACAATTGCGATTCCCCCGCCGGAGCCGGGCACAGATTCTGTTCGGACCATTCCCATCAACGCGGTTAGCCGATTCAAAAACATCCGCGGTTCGAAGGTTCCTACGCCGCTTCCGCTTCAAGTCCAAAGGATCGATGCGCCAACGATTCCGCCCCTTCCCGACGAGGCCGCCTACGGCCCATGTGCCGCCAACACGGGCGCGGCGGTAATCGCCGCCGAGACCAATGACACTGGCGTCCCCGAAGTTCCCGCAAAGCTCATCTATTCGCCTCCAATCCCGGACACTTTCTCAGCTTTCTTCGAGGCCATTGGACGAAACGCCCGAGGCTTGATCTTCGCCGTAATCGGTTTTATCGTTGCCTGGCAGTTGGCGGTTTTCACTTACGAGATCTACTTCAAAAACATCACTGAGATTCGAGTTGGCAGGTCGAATGTCAAGCTTGGCGAACCTTTCCGAATTCGGGGCAAGAACCTCCTCGGATCGCAGATAATGCTCTTCGACCCCCAAACCAAGGCCCAAATTGGTGAAGCGATCGTTCCCCAACACTCGAAGAACCCAATTGACGACTGGGTCACGATTACGCTCAAAGACAAAGATCTGGATGGAAGGAAGGTCATCTTCGGCGCACAGCGCCTCGGCAGAATGACTTTCCTCAATCGGTTCCTGCCAATCACTAAGGACCCTACTTCTGTGCTGATCGGCAAAGCTCCCGAGAAGGAGAAGGGCGATCCGTTTGGCAGCCTCCCAGCTTCGGTGAAGGTTGATGGGCAGTTGGAGATTGGAGGTGCAAACTATGGCGATAAAGAGGGCAAACTCCTTATCAACGGCAAGCAGGCCAAAGTTCTAAAGTGGACCGACAGTCAAATTGTTTCGGCGCTACCTAAGGGCCTTATTCCCGGAAGTTTCCTAAATGTTAGCGGCCGGACCTTTGAAGGCAAGAAGATCGACCTCAATGGAACGACCGTGGTGGAGGACATCCAAATGCCTGGCGGTCCCGACGACCCGCTTGATCCCAACAACCCCGGAGGGCCAGGAAATCCGGGCGGCGACCCCACCGATCCCGGCAACCCGGGAGGCCCTGGCAATCCTGGCGGTCCAACGAATCCAGGGGGACCCGATGCTCCGCCCCGCGACGTGCGCAACACCCTCCCGAGCACATACAATTTGCTACTGACGGACAGTCGTAGCGACTACCTCAAAGCGATCCAGAGAATTCGGTCGCCCAAGACCGCAATGGACTACGCCGTTCGAGCCTTTGCTTACGCGAACGTGGACAAGCCTGATGAGGCCATCAACGACGTACGAGCGGCGGCCAAGATCGTTGGCGATAGGGAAACCGGACTAGATGTAGCCATGGTTTCGATCGCCATGGTCCGAACCATCGAACGCGCCAAGCCCGCGGAAGCCCACGCCCAGTACAAGGAACTCGATGAGACGATCGGAAAGATGGCTCCCGGGTTTGTGTTCGGAAACATTGTGATGGCGAGATTCAAGCTCAGCCAAAAGAGCAACTTTGAGGCGAAGCTATTCGTGAACGATGCCCTCAACAAGATGTCGCCGACTCCGGCAGAACGAGCATCGCTTCAACGCCTGCTTAAAGAAGCTGGAGGATAACTATGGATAGGTCCTGCACGTCCGATATGTCCGCTATCATGAAACGGAGACACTAAGCATGCCCCGACTTTATCAGGCTACATTGATCGCCAGCTTTGCCCTGGCAGTTCTGCCGGTTGTCAAGGCGGATCAAGCCGTGGTGGTTGGAGTGCAAGAGTATGCGCCGTTGGTTGCGGCAAGCACTCTGAAAGGGTGTGTCAACGATGCTCAAAGCATCGGTGAGGCCCTTCGGCAGCAAGGGTTCAAAGTCACCTTGCTCATCAACTCCCAGGCAACCCGCCAGGCGATCCTAGACTCTCTGGTCAAAGCTCAAACTTCCGTCAAGAAGGAAGAGCGCTTTGTTTTCTACTTTGCGGGCCATGGACGAAAAGCGCCTCGCTTTGCTATCATGCCGAGCGACGCGACGATTTCAGGAGTAGACCTAGAGCCGAAGGATATCAACGACCCGATCCAAAAGATTCCGGCAAAGTCTCGCACCATCCTCTTGGACAGCTGTTTCTCGGGAGGCATGGCGGCGGGAGAAATGTCGAAAGGGCTCGACGGGTTCACATCAAGGTTTTTCGATGGCGAGCAGGATCGAAGCATTAAGTTTGGACCTCCAAAGAGCCAGGGCAGTAGCTCTAACAAGCCTGAGAAGTTTGAAACCGCATCGGGGATTTGCTACTACACAGCCTCGTTGGACAGTGAGCAAGCGCTAGAAGCCAACATGGACGATGGAAAGCGTCATGGCTTGTTCACTTACGGCCTGCTCAAGAACCTTAAAGCGGGAAAACTTTGGAGTGAAGTCCACAACGACGTTAAGAAGCAGATGGGTAAGAGGCTAGAGAACTCGGGAAGAACCCAAAACCCTATGATCTCTACCCAGTTCATGCCAACTAACGCTTTGGATAACGTCCGAAAAGGCGCTCCGAAGGCTCCTCCGGGCAAGACTCTGCTCGACATTTGGAACATCGACAATCCCAGTCCCGACAAGATCTCCTTTAAGATCAAACCCGACCAGGACATCCAAGAGATCGGCAAGCAGATTTCTCTCGAAACCAAGGTTGGCCAAGATGGCTACCTCGTGATCTTTGGCCAAGTGGGAAGCAAGTTTTATCAGTTCTTTCCGCTCGACGGCTCGCGAGGCGAGGATGCCAAAGTAAGGCGAGGAACCATCATTTTCCCAACCGGTCGCGGCCGGTTATTCTTTGACTCCTTCGGTGCAGATCACCTTAAAGCCATGCTCTTTGCCACTCCCGAAAAGGCGGAATCCGTTATGGCCGCGATGCAATCTGCGGGGGGCCAGGCCAAAGACGTCAAACTGCCCAAGGAAGTTCAAGACAACCCGTTCACATCGCGGATCTCAGTCGCCGTCAGCGATTCTCTTATTGGCGGTTCTCGCCTAAAGGAGCTGGACATCCTCATAAAGAC
>JACMJO010000056.1 GCA_014380605.1 Fimbriimonadaceae bacterium
CTTTATCGACTGCAAGGAAGCAACCGTAGTCTTTGTCGATAGAAGTAAGCCGATCCAGATAGGCGTCGGCAACTTCCCGACACGAAACCTCCTTCGAGGCGATTTTGCGCCCAAGATCGGCGGCGGATAAGCGCGTGATCAACTCTGCTTAGTCCTCGATGATTTGGGGAACCACGAAGAGTCCAGCCTTTGTCATGGCTGAGTTCCTTAAGACTTGATCGCGGGGTAGGACCGTGCCAATCGCGTCTATTGCCCAAACGTTTTGCAACGACACGGCGTGGGACGTCGGCTGGATTCCTGATACATCGATGGATTCGATGTCCGCAAAGTGGCCCAGCAAAGCATTAAGCTCGCCTTGCAAAGAGAAGATTTCGGATTCGTCCAGTTCGAGACGGGCCAGTTTCGCCACATGCCGAACTTCGTCGAGGGTGATCGACATAAGTGGAGGGAGTTTAGCACAGGGGCATAATGAGCTTGAGCATGCCTAGGCCAGCATTCACCGTAGTTTCTTCGTCCGTCGTGGCGTTGGTTGCGATCGGTTTTGCCAGCCGAATCTTCCGTCCGCTCATTCCAAAGCCCGGCGGGAATGCCCTTGCCAACGAATCGTCGGAATTCCTAAGCCGCGCCGCGACCCAGCAGATCAACTGGAAAAAGCCGATCGCAGACTCCTTCGCAATGGCTCGTCGTCGAGACATGCCGATTCTGCTTTTCATCGGTAGCAGTTACAACCCTTTGGCCAGGGGGCTGGATAACGGGGTCTTGATGTCGCCACGAGTCCAGGCTTACCTAGCCAGGAACTTTGAATGTATTCGGGTGGACATTCTTGCCTATCCCGAGTACCGCAACGCTTTCCTGCCGATTTCTAGGGGAATCGTTGGCTTTCCGACCGGATGCCAGCTTTGGGTTCTTGACCCGTCCGGCAAGATCGTCGATCTGCTTCCTAAGGGGCTCGGCCTGTGGCCCACGGATGAAAACGCCTTTATCGATGCTTTGGTGGCCGCCCGCCGTCGCTTCGAATCGCCAATCGCAGAAGGTGCTGGAACAAAGTATCAAGAAGCCCAGGATCGCGATTGGCAGGCACTAACTGCCGAATTCACCCCAGCGGCTCCAGACTTTGAAGCATATGGAGCTGGCTTATCAAATTCTATCTATCCACGCGGTGGTTTCGGAGGAGAGAGTCCGCGAGTTGTAACGCCCGAAGCATGGCGGTATCTGCTCGCTACTGGGAATCTAGTCGCTTTCAAGGCAAGTATTGGACCCGTCTTGCGATCGCCCCTTGTCGATCTGGTCGACGGCGGGTTCTTCCATGGTGCTCGGGACTCCGATTGGATCGAGACAGACTTTGACAAATCCGCCGTAACAAATGCCGCCATGCTGCGGGTCATGGCCTCAGCTTCCGCAATGCTAAAGGAGCCCATTTACCGATACCTCTCCGAACGAACCTTCGATAGTCTCACAACCGAGTTCGTGGTTCAGAACGGGATTGCAGCAAGCCGCCAAAGCGATTCTCAAAGCAACGGAAGAAGTGATCGGACAAGTTTCGGCGTCCGGAAGCTTCGAGAGTCTCTTTCAGAAGGGGACGACTACCAATGGGCGCAGAGCTACCTGGGATTGAGGGTCGAAACGAATCCGCGGATGGTCCCCATTCTTCGCTCTACGAGGACTCTAAGCGATTTGCCGAGATTAGAGCGAATTCTGGCAACTTTGAGAAGGGCGACGGGATCGGTTCCAGAAACGACCTCCGCCGGGTTCGCAGACGTAACGGGATTTTGTGTGGCAAGGTTAATTGAGGGAGCGCGCACCCTTGGAGACGCAAAGCGCCTCGACGTTGCCTTAAGCTTGTTCGACTGGGTGGAGCTTAACAGAAACGGAGCGAACATGCTCCACAGCCAAGAATCAGGGCTTCGCACTCCGTATGTCGGCGACTATCTCGCCTATGCCGATGCCGCCCTCCAGCACTATCTGGCTACCGGTCGCCAAACCTCTATTCAAAGCGGGCGGGAAGTCTTGTTAAGGGCGCTTGAGCTTTTCAACTCTGGACAAGGCGCCGTTCTCTGGATGCGCGACAAACCAAGCGCTCCTTTGCCAAGCTTTTTGGCCGTTCCCGAGATCGCCGACTCCTCCACAGAGTCGGCTACAGCCTATGCGATGCGGCTTTGCCACGACTATGAGCGAGTGTTCCCAACTGAATCCGTCTTCCGAAGATTTGCCAACGCGGCTACCGGAGCCTTTGGCGCGCAAGCAAACGTGTTGGGTCCGCGTGGGGCCGGATTCTTCCTCGCCGCCCAAAGCGTGTTCGACGACACGTTCTTCGTTTGCGTCGGCCCAGAAGCCCAACCATGGTCAGACCGTCTAGCGGAACTTCAGCCTTGGCGCATGTGCATCGCCGCGTTTGGGGAGATTCGCGTCGATTTGCAGAAGATGGGAAATGGCGTCTACCTGGTGCGTGGCGAATCTGTTCAGGGGCCCATGTCGCTCGCGGCGGCCCAAAAAGCCCTCAGCCCATTTATAGGCTTTGGACGTTAGCGGCATAGGTTAGCGATCAGTCATAATAACCCTCGGAGAGGTCGCATAGTGGTCTAGTGCGCCGCACTCGAAATGCGGTAAGGGGCAACTCTTCGGGGGTTCGAATCCCCCCCTCTCCGCCACGGGCTTTTAGGCAAGCTTCACAGACGCGCCAAGTTGGTTCTCAATCCGTCCATCCCGTTGCCAATGGTTCGAATGCCGTCGTCAACAGAACTAATCAACGAAGTCCAATCTGTTCCGTCTGTCATCTGATTGAGGGCTTGGCGAGTAGATTGCACCCCGTCGGTGATGTCTCCCTGGTATGAGACGATCGCTTGAAAAGCATTGCGATCATTGGCGCTCATTTTTCCCGTGAATGCGGCCACCCCATTGATCGC
>JACMJO010000057.1 GCA_014380605.1 Fimbriimonadaceae bacterium
GCCGCGCCCCGTCTGGCGATTCGGGCAGATGGGTGGGAAATTCTTCCAAGCGGAAACCAAGCTCCGCCGCCTTGTCCCGCATGCCGGCCAAGAGCTCGGTGGACTTAAGCGCTCTTCCATTCTCTAAGGATTGGAAGTGAACCGATGATTTTCTTCGTGAGTTTTGCGTTGGTAGCAACGGTCGTTCCGGCCCGCCCGGCGGCACGTCCCATCGCCTACGACTCGTTCATCCGAGACAAGGCGCTATTTCATGTCGTGAAGGCGGATTTGGCATCCGGCCTCGTGCACCCAACCGCCGTCTACAATCGAGGGCTGACCTCAAGTTGGAAATTGGTAGCGGGCAGCAACGCCACCGTCGGCATCACCGGAACATTCTTTGCTCCGTCGAGCGGCTATCCCGTGGGCGACGTTCTCGTCGATGGCGATCTCAAGGTCCGGGGCTATCGGGGCTCGGCGATCGGCGTCGATTTCTTCGGGGGCGTCAAGATTTTCGACACCCGCTTCAAGCAAGAGTACGACTGGAGCCAGTACAAGTTTGGTATTCGGGGTGCGGTCCGACTCGTTGCCAATGGCGTGGTCTGCCCGAATCCGAAAGCCCAAAGATTTCGAGATCGGAGAATTTGGGGCAAAGCTTCGCGAACGGCGGTCGGCTTGGACAAGAGCGGCAAACTCATCCTGATCGCGACCAAGAATTCGGTAACTCTGAGCCAACTCGGAAAGGCGATGGTTTCCCGAGGCGTCGTTAATGCAGTCAGCATGGATGGTGGCGGATCGACGTGCCTTTACTATCGAGGCAAGATGGTCATCGGAACCGGGCGTCGGCTGAGCAACATGTTCGTGCTGCAAGAGAAAGCGGCTTTCTGATGTGGATTGTGGCCTATCGTCTGTAGTTTGTTTCGGCAGACTTTAGATTCAATCGTTGCTTCAGTCACACCACGAACCACAGGCCCCAGGCCACAATCAGCAGGTGTCCCTCGGTTCGTTCCTTGTGATCCTATCGTCGCTTGCCTTTGGCACGTTGGCGTTGTTTGCCCAGCGATCCTATGAGGCAGGGTTTGGGCAGATTACGCTTCTGATGGTTCGATTCGGGATTGCGACTGCGTTGCTCCTCCTGGTGGCGATCTGGAAAAAGCCGACTTGGCCGGATCGCAAGAAGCTAATCGGACTATTGGTGATGGGAGGATTGTACGTCGGCCAGTCGTTCACATTCTTCGCCGCACTGAAGCATGTGCCGGCGAGCATGGTTTCGCTCCTGCTTTACCTCTATCCGGGGATTGTCACCCTTGCCGCTGTCTTGCTCTTTCGGGAGAGGATGTTCCTCGGCAAATGGATCGCGGTTGGCCTAGCTATTGTGGGATCGGTGCTGATTATCGGCGTCTCTGGCAAGGGCAACGTTCCCGGTATCACCTTTGGAATCGGTACGGCGGTGTTCTACTCGGCGTATCTACTCGTGGGTACAAAGGTTCTGGTTGGAACAGACTCGTTGGCCTCTTCCACAATCGTGATCGGAACCGCCGCGGTTACATACGGAATCTTGGCTTCCCTCCAAGGTTACGAGTGGCCAAGCCAATCAATAGGTTGGGTTTGGGCGACTTCACTTGCCGTCGTCCCGACTTTTCTTGCCATATCTACCCTGCTGGCAGGGCTGGACCGAATCGGTCCCGTTGCCACATCGACATTGGCGGCTGTCGAGCCATTGGCGACGGCGATCCTGTCTGTAGCCTTTCTCGGGGAACGAATGGGATTGGTTCAGGTGTTGGGAGGGGCATGCATCCTTGCAGCCGTACTGCTCCTGGCAAAAGCCTCCAGCAAGGCCAAGACAAGGCAAGCGGTATCATCAGCCTCAACTTGAGCCTTCCCCACCTGTCCATCGTTGTGCCCGCTTACAACGAAGAGTCGCGGATTCGACCGTCTTTGGAACGGCTTGCGGAGTATTACGGGGCTCAGGAGTATCCCTGGGATGTCGCGGTAGTTAGTGATGGGAGCAAAGACCAAACCAACGCCATCGTCGAGGAGTTCGTCAAAGGCCATCCCAAGTTTCGGTTAGTCGCCTACATGCCAAATCGGGGCAAGGGCTATGCGGTCCGAAAGGGAGTTCTGGAAGCCACAGGTGAATGGATTCTCTTCTGCGATGCCGATATCGCCACGCCGCAAGAAGAGACTGAAAAGTTGCTGAAGCATATGCAAGACGGGGCGGACGTGGCGATTGGAAGCCGCCCGATGAAGGACAGCAAGCTGGAAGTTCGACAGCCCTGGTATCGAGAATTCTTGGGCCGGTGCTTCAACAAGGCGGTCCAGCTACTTGCGATCAAGGGGATCGACGACACCCAGTGCGGATTCAAAATGTTCACCCGCAAGGCCGCCCATGACATCTTTGCACGCTGTAAGATGGATGGCTTCTCGTTCGATTTCGAAGCCTTGATGATTGCCCGGGATTTGGGTTACCGAATCGACGAGGTGCCCATCCGCTGGTCGCACCAGGAAGGTTCTAAAGTCGTGCTCCTTCGCGATGGGCCTCGAATGCTTCGAGACCTTGTCAAGCTAAGATTGAAGGGCAAGAAAGCGCGGCTGGGTAAGGATTGAACGCCGAAGAATACGTCAAGATGCACGACCTGGAGGACCACTATTGGTGGTTCGTCGGGCGCAGAGCGTTGGCACTTGACTTGGTTCGCGAATATGCCTCTGGACCTCCTCCCTACAAGGTCCTCGATCTTGGTTGTGGCACTGGCGTTGTCTCTCACGACATGCAGGCCTTCGCCAAAACGTGGGGTTTAGACTTCAATTTGCAGGCGCTGGCCTTTTGCCAAGAACGAGGTTTGAGCAACCTGGCCCAAGGCGACGCCGAGCGTCTTCCCTATCGATCGGACACCTTCGATGCCATCACGTCGCTGGATGTATTCGAGCACTTGAAGGATGATGAAGTGGCGTTTCGCGAGGCGTTCCGAGTCTTGAAACCACAAGGAATCTTGGTCTTGAGCGTGCCGGCGTTCAAGAGCCTCTGGGGACCACATGACATCGCATTGCATCATTTTAGGCGATATCGGCGGAACGAGGTCGCCCGAAAGTTGGAGGCAGAAGGATTTCAGGTTGTCAAAAACTCTTACTCGGTCTTTGTGCTGTTCCCCCTGGTCGTCTTGAGTCGCCTCATCGAGAAACTCAAAACAGGTCCGGCCAAAGCCTCCTTGCCCAAGGTGCCTGAGTGGCTCAACGGGTTTCTCATTTGGATACAGAAGTTGGAAGCCGGAATGATTCTGAAAGTTGGAAATCTTCCATGGGGGAGCAGTGTCGTGACGGTTGCGCGGAAGCCTGATTGAGGAGAATTCCTAACGCCCTTCCTCCACTGAAGGTCGGGGAGAAAGGGCTGGAGGGGAGGGGACTTGGCTGTGTACAAGTTTTGGAAATGGTTACATGCCAATCCTCCACCCCCTAACCCCCTCCTCCAAGACGAGCCACTTGGAGGAGGGGGAACCAAATTGCGTAGAATCAGACTATGAGCTTCACCGTTGGGTGCGTTCCTTACGTCAACGCCATCCCGCTTGTCGAGATGTTTGAGGAGATGGGCCCCGCTAGCCCCGTAAAAGTGATCTACAGAGTTCCCTCTGAACTGCCCGCGCTTCTGGATTCAGGCGAGGCTCAGGCGATCCTGGTTTCTTCTGTGGATGCCCTCCGAGTTGAGGGAAGGCGAATGGCGGAGGGAGTCTGCATCGGCTCTCAGCGGCACGTGAAGAGCGTTCGCCTGTTCTCCAAGGTTCCTTTTGTCGATATCAAATCGTTGGCATTAGACGCGAGTTCCATGACCAGCAACCGCCTTGCCCAGATCGTTTTGAACGAAAGCTACAGGATTTCCCCCGAGACAATGACCAAGCAACCGCACTTGCAGGCGATGCTTCAAGAAGCTGATGCTTGCATCTTGATCGGCGACATTGGAATGATGTCGGATGGAACGGGCCTCCACGTGCTCGACCTCGGCGAAGCGTGGTTCAAATTGACCGGCAAGCCTTTCGTCTGGGCGGCATGGATTGGGAACGACGCACTCAGCCCGGACCTAGCCTGGTGGCTGCAACGAGCCGCCGCTTGCGCGGGCAACGCAACGGAAGGAGAACCTTACTACATCTGGAAGAACCGAGAGTCGATGGTCGCAAGGGCCATGCGGCAGGCGAACTGGCCCGAGGCGACGGCGAAGGACTACTTTGAGAATGTGATGGTCTATCGGATGGATGGCTCGATGCTGGCTGGCTTAAAAGAATTCCAGCAACGGTTGAAAGTAAACGGATTTTCGGATGCAGAGCACTTTCCAACGCTTGTCGCATCGGCCGAGTCGGCCATGGTTTCGTAGCTCAGACTGGGTTCAATACCACTTCAAGCAGGATTCCTGGCCTCACCCATCGAAAATGGACTCTGGCCCTCTCACCCGGGTCGCATCTTGAACCGGTTGGGTAGGAAAATCGAAGTGGATTCGACACCCGTACAGATTGATCCGCAGGAAGCGTTAACGTGTATTGAAACCGCATTCGCTCACCTGCGCGCCCATTTTATTGGCCGAGACGCGGTTCTCGAACAAATCCTCTATGCCCTGCTAACGCGAGAACATGCCCTGATCATCGGAGATCGCGGACTGGCAAAGTCGCGCCTGGCACGAAGCATCTTCGCCCAGTTTGAAGGATCTCGCCCGACGTTTTCGCTTCAACTCACGCGCTCGACCTCGGTCGGACAGCTTGTGGGCGGCTTGGATCTGCAGGCATTCGAGCGGGGCACCTACATTCACAACCTCGATGGCTACATCGTGCGGGCTCATTTTGCTTTTCTTGATGAACTGTTCGACGCGAACGACTTCGTGCTTCGCTCGCTGAATGGCATCTTGAACGAGCGGGAGTTTTTGAATGGCCCTCAAATTGAGCCTGCGGCTTTGCACACCGCGATCGGCACGACGAACTTTATGCGAGACACCCGCGAAAGTCGCGCCGTACTCGACAGGCTGTTATTCAAGTGCATCGTCCACCGAGCCGAAAGCACACTGCAACGATTTGCCATCCGACGGGAGTTCATAACATCGCACGGAGGAACCGTAAACCCTCCGCCGGGGAAGGCCGTTCCTTACGCGTGGCTCAACAAGGTCAGCAAGATCATTCACGGCGAGGTACCCGACCACACGATCCGGGTGCCTGCCCACATCCTCATCATGCTCGACCAGATCATCAGCGACTTCGAGCGCGAAGTGAACGAAAAGCGGGCCGAGGAAAGGTTTGTGTACAGCGACCGATCCAAGAACAAGGCGATCCATGTTGTGATGGCTTCTGCCTTGCGAAGTGGGAGGGACGTCGCCGAGGTACGGGACCTGGCTGCGCTCCAATATCTCATCCCTACCGTGGGGAGCTTTGAAGAGGAAGAGGTCTTTGACCACGCATTGAATTTGACGTTGAAGGCGTTTACTTCCAGGGACAGAGAGTCTGTAGACCATGCGGCGGCGATTGTGGATTTGGTCTCGGAAGCGATAGAGAGACATCGAGAGGGCACTCTGGATGAACCAAAGTGGTCGGAGCGGATGAAGACAAGGATCGGGCGGTGGATGCACCGAGATTCAAGCCTCACCTTGGCTTCTCTTCTGGAAGAAGCGCGAGGGCTTAATGCGGATCATCCGGTAACGGTCAAGCTAAAGGACGAGGTCTTGGCGGCGGTGCGGGACGCTCACGAGCGCCACCACATCGCGTTTGAGCAGAAGCTATGAAGTCTGGCTACCAGAGGGCGCTTTGCCGGTCCTAAAAGTCGAGGATGTAGTTTCGTTCGTCGTGGCGGACGAAGACGTGCGGGATCATCTCAGGAGATCCGAGTTTCAGCGGGCACGGGTCGGATTTCGAGACTATGTAGCGGGCTATGGCATCCATGACCTAGGGGAAATTACCGAGAGTCAGATGTTTGCGCTGGTCGCCGCTCGCAACGCGGCTTCGCTTATCGACCTTTTGCGAATTCCACGTGGTAAGGATCGAACCACCAACAAGGCTTATGCTAGCTACGACCTGCATCGACGAA
>JACMJO010000058.1 GCA_014380605.1 Fimbriimonadaceae bacterium
AGAAATTGGGAAACGTTCGGCAACGGGCCGACCGTCTTTCGAAGCTAGCCGAGCGTATCTCCGATGCAACTGGCGGAGACAAAGACGAGCAGGTTCTCGCAAGAACCGCTGGGCTTTACTGCAAGGCCGACTTGGCGACGGGCCTCGTCAGCGAACTTCCTTCCCTTCAAGGGGTCGTCGGAAGCGAGTATGCGCGGCGCGA
This sequence comes from Fimbriimonadaceae bacterium, assembly GCA_014380605.1. Lineage (GTDB taxonomy): Bacteria > Armatimonadota > Fimbriimonadia > Fimbriimonadales > Fimbriimonadaceae > 55-13. The sequence goes on from JACMJO010000058.1 coordinate 203, forward strand.
AGGGATGCTGGAAGATGTCGCTTGGGCGATCTCCTCGCATTACGATCTGGGGAAGAACCCGAACATCAATTCGGGAGGCGCCAAGACGGCTGTTCGAGTGGCGATGGCGGATCAACTCGATAAGCTTGCGGGCTATCTCGGACTTGGCCTGGAACCTTCGGGAAGCAGTGATCCATTTGGGCTCCGGCGCGCGGCAACGGTCCTCATCGAAGCCGCGATGATGTGGTCCGTGCCGATTCCTTCCTATGCGGAGTTACTCAGCGATGGGATCTCCCTGTACAAGGAGCAAGGCTTTGAACTCAGCGAAGAGTCCGCTCAACTGGCTTTGGTAAGGATTTTTGCCTCCCGGTATGAGGCTCTGCTTTCAAATGTCCGCCACGATGTGTTGGCGGCCGCTTTGTTGGATTCGGCTCCGGGCGAAACCTGCATGCCGCGTCGAGTGAGAATGCGGATCAAGTGCTTGGATACCCTCGCGAAGGACACCGAGTTCGTCCAAGCGGCAACAAGGCCCCTGAACATTGTCTCGGCGGCCCGACGCAAAGAGGTTGACTTTGCTCAGGAGAACCCTTTGGCGGCGGTCGATGCGGATTCATTGCAATCGGAAACGGGGTTTGCCCTCTTGCAGGCCCTGAAGCTTCGTGAAGAGGAGGTTCGAAAGGCTGTGGAGGATGAGCGAGCCGAGGATGTTATCTCCCTCTCCAGAGCTTTGGAGCGACCCATCAACGACTTCTTCGAGAGCACGATGGTGATGGCAGAGGAAGACGCAGTCAGGTTTGCTCGCTTGAGCCTGATGAATGCTTGTTGTCAGCAACTATACGCCGCGGGCGATTTTTCGAAGTTGGTGTCGGCTGGCCCAGAGGATGCTGCTTAGGCGCGTTCAAGTCGCATGGATTCGATTTTACAAAACGCTCTTCAATATCTGCACGACGAGGTTCGGCCGCAGGCTCAGGAGATCGATCTGAGCGTAGATGCCCTTCGGCAGGCGCTCGACGGGCTTTGTAGCCGAGACTTGATGGCGCTGAAGCGGCCCGCCGAATATGGGGGCCCGGCCCTAACAGAGGAATCTTTTAGGGTTTTTCAAGAGGAAACGGCGCGAGTTTCAGGCGCGCTGGCTTTCCTTCAAACCCAACATCAAAGCGCGGTCTCGATGATTGCCAAGAGCGAGAACTCTGAGCTAAAAGGCGAATACTTGCCCAAGATGGCAAATGGAGAGAAGCTGGTTGGAATCGGCTTCAGCCAGCTTAGGCGACCAGGGCCGCCAGTTATGCGAGCGGTAGAGTCCGATGGCGGCTATCTCCTTACGGGCCATGTTCCCTGGATCACTGGATGGTCTTTCTATCCGGAATTTCTGATCGGAGCAACCTTGCCCGACGGGTCGGCGCTGTTTGCGGTCGTTCCCTTGGCTGACTCTGATTCGCAAGGCACGATCAGGATTTCTGAGCCTATGGAACTCGCCGCGATGGGCACGGCGATGACGGTGACGGCAGACTTCGATGGTTGGTTTGTACCTAGTTCACTGGTCGCCTTCATCAAGCCAACTGGTTGGATTCAGAACAACGACATGATCAACATCGCCCTCCAAGGCCACTTTGCTCTGGGGTGCGCTTTAGGAGCCTTGGATGTGCTGAAAGCGGCGGCGGACAAGCGCGGCTTTGCTTTCCTTCACGACGTGCACGGGTATTTGAGCCAGGAGTTGGCGGACTGCAAGGTTGAAACCGAGTTGGCTCAAAAGGGTCCGGAGTCCGACTCGAACTCCGCCAGCGGTATTACCGAGCAAAGACTGAACGTTCGGGCTTGGGCGATCGACCTGGCGGTTCGCTGTGCCCACGCGTCGGTAACGGCCTCCAGCGGGGCGGCAAACTCACTCAAACATCCCGCCCAAAGGATTTACCGCGAGGCTTTGGTCTACACGGTTAGCGCCCAGACGACGCCGATCATGGAAGCGACGCTTAAGCGTCTTACGCGTCTGAATGGTTGATCGGGACGTGGGTGCTGTCGGCTACCTCTTCCATCCTTGGTCCGGCATCATTGGCGAAGTAGCTGAGCGCACCGGATGGGCACTTATCGACCGCGGCCATTATCTTGTCAGAAGTAGCGCCCGCCATGTTGACCCATGGACGTTTGCGAGGGTCGAAGACAGGAAGAAGGCTTTTCCAGCAGTTGGTGGAGTGGATGCAAACCTCCGGCTTCCAAACCACGGTTATCTCCTCGTTCGAGTATCTCTTTTCTCCCATTGAATCCATTGTATCAATCCAATCGTGATAGGTTATGGCAATGGCTGAAGAGAAGATCGTCTACGACAACTTTAGCGACAACGTGCGTTTTACTTCGGTAGCGGTTTTATCGCTGATCGGAGTCATCTTTGCTGCCACGGGTTTATGGATTCCGGGCATCATCTTTTTCATCGCTTGTTTTATTTCCGGGCAGGTAAAGCATCGATTGACCTTTTTTTTGGAGGAGGGAATGGTGGAGTTGGATCGAACGTTCGCCGATTCGCCCGGTCGGCAAGTATTGGAGCAGAAAGACCTAAGAGGTATCGAGATCGATTTCACCGACACGGGCACCAAGTCTGGGAACATTCGAACTTACTCGGCCCAAGTTGTCTTCTCGAAGAGCCGATTCACTCCATTCACGATCGCCCAAGGTCAAAAGCTCGACGAGGTCGTGAAGACAGCCCAAGACCTGGTTGCGAAAACTCAGCTTGGAGTGATTGAAAGCCCGAAGCTCAAGGACTTGAGAATTGGGCTCGACACCATCGGGGAACTGGCAGAGCGGCCTTTGCGAACGCGATTGATCCAAACTGCCAAGCGCGACGAGTCTCAGAGGGTTGAGAGCTCCGAGGAAAAGCAAGGATAGCCAGTCGGACCGCGTGTGCCCTCACACGCAAGCTGGTTTGTATCTGTCCTCCGATGTTGGGCTACCCTACCGGCTGGAAGCCGGTGGTACTTGATCGGAGATGCCGCCTGGAAGGCGGCACTACGGACGCTACTGGGTAACCTCCCCCACCAGTAATGCCCACCCAGCCTCGGATCACCGGCACATTCATCGATGAAATCACCCATGACATCCCTTCCCAAAACTGGGCGCGGGAGGAGTGGCGAAAGGAGTTTGAACTTTACACGCGGATCGGGATCGACACGGTCATCATCATTCGGGCGGGGTACCAGAACAAGTGCATCTTCCAAGCCAAGACCCTCCCGGATCTGCTACCGATCTATGAGGATGTCGGCGAAGTTTTCTACTCGCTCGCGGACGAATTCAACCTGAAGGTCTTCTTCGGAACCTACGATTCTGGATTCCATTGGCAACGGCGGACGTGGTGGAAAGAGGTCGAGGTCAACCATGCCTTCCTTCAAGAGGCAGTCGAGCGATATGGGCACCACCAAAGCTTTGCTGGGTGGTATCTGAGCCATGAAACGGGCAAGAACGATGCCCATATCATCGAGCTTTTCAACCACATCGGAGGGCGGTGCAAGGAGCTCAAAGATGTGCCGGTTCTCATCTCGCCGTACCCCCAAGGAGCAAAGCAGTCCGGCGAGAACGCGTTGACTCTAAGCGAGAGCTTCGACCATTGGGATCGCATCTTCGAGGCGACGAAGGGTTCCTTTGATCTCTGTGCTTTTCAGGACGGCCAGGTCCACTATCAAGAACTTCCGGCCTTCGTTCGCGGTATTGCAGATTTAGGGCGTAAGCATGGAATCACGCTCTGGTCCAACCTCGAGTGCTTTGACCGAGACATGCCGATCAAGTTTCCCCCCGCAGACTGGCGCTACCTCCGTTTCAAGCTGGAAACCGCTGCCCAAGTAGCCGAGAAGATCATCACGTTCGAGTTCCCGCATTTCATGTCGCCGAACTCCAGTTATCCGGCAGCGCACAATCTGTTCGAGCGGTATTCGGAGTTCGCAGGTTTCCCCACTCACTGAACTCGCATCCATATCTACCGTCCACCGTTTAGCGACCAACAGGTCGGGAGGCTTTCTTATGAATGAGCGACTTGCCAAACTAGGCATCGGATTTTTGGCGATGGCGGCGATTGGAGTTCCTACCGCCCTGGTAGCGACGGCGAATGCCCAAAACCCACCACCGGCTGGACCTCAGGGTGGCGGGTTTGGCGGCGGCCAGTTCCAGGGCCAACCTGGACAAGGACGCCCAGGTGGTGGATTCGGAGGAGGCGGGGGCGGAGGCTCGATCGCCGCAGACGGTTCTGGCGTTTATGTCCTTCAGGGAAATCGCGTCTATCGGTTGGATAAGAACAGCCTTGCCGTGGTGGCTCAGGCGGAGCTTCCCATGCCTCGTCCACAGGGACAACCGGGTGGCCAGCAGCCAGGTCAGCGAGGCGGTGGCGGCCAAGCTGGAAATCGAGGTGGCGGTGGTGGCGGCGGCTCTACCGCGAAAACCCCTTAGAGACTCATAAACACGTTGAGACTGGGTCCCTTGCAACACACTTGGGGCCCAGAAAGGGTTTGCCACTTTTCGCAGATAAAGTAGTCTAAAGGTCAGATGGAAAAAACAATGAGCACTTTCTTGGCCCAACGACGCCCGGAAAAGACCCTAAAACCCCACCAGATGCGTCGTGACGGGATCATCCCCATGGCGCTCATCTCGCGTGAGCACGGCACTTCTTTGCTACAGGCTAAGCGAATCGACGTTCAGCATGCCTTGCGACACCTCGACGGGCATGGACGAATCGACCTTGAGATCGATGGCGAAAAAGGCAAGAAGAAGGTCATCGTCAAACACGTTGAGAACGTCCCTCTGCATGGCGGAATTCTCACTGTCACCCTCCAAGAGGTTGGCGACAAGGATGTGATGAAGCTGGACGTAACCGTTATCGCGATTAACCATGGCGAGGACGACCAGGGAACCGTATTGACCCAGCCGACTAACCAAGTTAGGTTACAGGGCAAAATGTCGGACCTCCCCGCGCATATCGAGGTCGATGTTTCTCACCTGGAAGTGGGACATCACATCAATGCCAGCGACCTGGAATTGCCAGACGGCGTGAAGCTTATTAGCTCCCCTGATGCGACTCTGTTCAGCATGCAAGTCCTGAAGGCCGTTTCGCTTGAGCCAGATACCGCGACTGAGCCAGTCGATGGAGCTGCTGCTGCCGCCGAAGCCACACCGGCTGAGGAAGCCAAAGAAGAATAGGCAAACTGGAGTTAGTGCGGCTTCGCGTATTTTGCGCGAAGCCGGGCATTCTTCTCTTCATTCTTTAGCAATGCCCGTTTCTGGAAGCTTTCCAGGCTGCGGACCCACTGAAAGACTCCGATTCCAAAAAGGATGGTGCCGATTGCCAGCCAAAGCCAAGCTGGTTTCTTAGCCCTTTGGAGCCCCATTCCATACCAGAAGGCGCTGGTCCCTGCGATGGCGAAAACGAACGCCACGACTTTCGGCCAGAAGAGACCGAACTCACGGCGCAAGTACGCCGGAACGTGGGTGGCATTCTCTTCGCAATAGGTTTCAACGAGAAGCTGGGCCTGATCCATCGGCATCCCTGTGCGCTCGCTCACGATCTCGG
>JACMJO010000059.1 GCA_014380605.1 Fimbriimonadaceae bacterium
ATTCATTGCCGCTTTCATCAGCGCGATTCATCGCGCTGAATCTCTGTTCTTCAAGCTAGACTGTCAACTCCACTCCAACCCAAAATACAGACCACTAACGGCGGAATCAAACAACCCGCAAGTCCACGCAACCTGGCTTACAATCTAGACTGCATGTCGACGCAGACTCAATTCCGACTCTCGCCCGAGCAACTCCAAGCCTTCCACACCGACGGCTACGTGGTGGTGGACGACCTCTTCAGCGATGAAGTCCTGCAACCCGTCATCGACGAGATCAGCGAGGAGCTGGACAAGCGCGCGACAGAAGCCGTCGCCAATGGCGAACTCACCCGCGATTACCGCGAGTACGGCTTCGAGCATCGCCTGGCCCATATCAATCGAGAAAACGACCGAATCGCCAAGTCCATGTGGGATTTCAAGGTTGTTCTGCCCTCCTTCTTCGGCCTAATGACCAACCCCAACCTCCTCGACGTGGCCGAGCAGCTTTGTGGGGAAGAGCTGATCGCCTCCAGCGTTTATCGGCTGCGTCCAAAGGTGCCCAGCCACAACTGGAGCCCGGTGCCTTGGCATCAGGACAGCGGCTACTTCGAGCCGTTCTGCGATAAGTCGCTGATCCTCACGGTTTGGCTTCCCTTGGTGGACGCCGACGAGGAGCGCGGATGCATGTGGGTAATTCCTGGCATGCAGAATGGGGAAGTCCTGCCCCACCAGCCTGATAGCCGGGCTCACTATCTAGAGATCGAGGAGAAGCACTTCGGCGGTCGAAAGGCGATCTGTTGCCCGGTCAAAAAAGGCGGCGTCTTGCTGATGACGAACCGCACGCCTCACGCCAGCTTTGAAAACAAGTCGGATATCGTTCGGTGGTCCATGGACCTTCGGTATCAGAGCGCGGCGTTGCCGACCAACGCCAACATAAGCAGATTGCCGGGAGAGGCTATCGCCATTCCCGAGGGTAGTGTTCCACTGGCTTGTAATCCGCCAGAACCTGACTTTTTAGTGCGAAGCAAAGCCCGACCGAATGAAGTGATGCAGACCGCGGAGCAGTTCCTCGCTCTAAGGGCTAACCACAAATTCGCGCCCGCAACCGATCGCTGGAACTACTCGGTCGCCGATAGAAAAGATGAGCTAGGCGGCTACCCACACGCTCCCGGGAAGCAAGCCTAAGGCAGGACCGCCCGGCCCCCAAAAGGAGGCCGGGCGGACAGCTACTTACTTAGCCGAGCCGGCTTTGGCCCGCTTGTCCGAACCGGAGGCGCTGGCTGCCGCTTCGTTGATCATTCCGTCCGCAAGGTCGGTGAGCTTTTGGTCGGTCTCGCCTTCTTCATCCAGAGTCTCCTGAAGGAGTTCGGCATGATCTTCGAACCCTAGAAGTCGGGCAAAGTTTCGCGCGGTTCCATAGCCCGCCATCTCGTAGTGCTCAACCTTTTGGGCGGCACCGATCAGGCCAGCATCCAGAACCTCTGGTTCTTTCACGGATTCGATCAGCTCTGCGCCCTCTTCAAGCAACCCTTCCATCGCCACGCAGTGGTGGCCGGTCGGCTTCTCGCCCAAGCCCTGAAAGATCTGCTTAAGTCGCTCGATCTGGCCATTGGTTTGGGCCAAATGCTCTTCAAAGCCGTTCTTCAGCTCGTCCGAATTGGCGGCTTTCGCCATCTTCGGCAATGCTTTGGTGATCTGGGTCTCGGCGCTATAAAGGTCGCGCAGGCTTTCAACGTAAAGGTCGTTCATCGATTTGATTGCGGTTGACATTTCTTCTCTCCATTCCTCGGAATCCAACATTTTGAGATTCCAGGTATTCGGACGAGGTTAGGCGCAAATCCGACGAACACATACGGTCCGCTCCGCATCAGAAAACTCTAAAAAACCCTCGGCTTAAAGGTCGGCGCCATCCTGCCTGCCCCGCCGAAGGGAATCGAAGATCGGGGGGCCTCACCCACTTGGAACATTGTCCGCTCACAACTCCTCCGCTCTAGACTCTCAACTCTCAACTCGAAACTCGAAACTACCCAGGCTTCTTCTCTTGCTTGATCCCAAACCAAAGATCGTCGATCGCAAAGTCGTTGCCGAGTTCACTGGTATTCGTGTTGACAATCTTGATATCGACGCTCCTCGCGCCATCCGATTTCCAGGGAATCGTGAACTTGCCCCAGTGGCCGCCCTTTGCGTCGACCTTATAAACTGCACCGGTGGGCTTGCCGTCGATATAGATTTGAAACCGGCCCGGGGTGAGGTCGGTGGCGGTACCATCGTGCGGATTCATGCTCCAGGAAGCCGCCCAGCCCGTGAATTCGTAGGTCAGGCCCGCCGCAACCTTCACTCTCGCTTCCCAGATCGAGTCGTTCGCGAACGAGCCGCCGTTCACGATCATCATTCTCCCTTTGCCCGAAGTGTGGTCGCCCATGCTAAACCCGCCACCATGGTGCTTCTTCGGATCGTCGCCAACCACATAGGTTCCTTCCTTATATATGTCTTCCGAGAAGGAATAGTGCGTGGTGAACCCCTTCACGCCCAGGCTGAAGTCTCCGTTGTAGACCAGGTTCTTCGGAGCCGCCTGGGGAGCAAGAATGGCGGAGGCAAGCAGACAGAGCATCGGATCATTATACAGGCGGCAGTCACGACGCCATTCTAAATGAGAAGCAGGTCTTGCCTTCTGCCGACTCCACCGTTAGTTGGCCCTTGTGAACTCTTGCAATCTCGGACGCGATGTAGAGTCCCAGCCCCAAGCCGCTGTTCCCCGGAACGGCTTCTCCCCGCGCAAACGGTTCAAAGAGATTGGCCATGACTTCCGGAGGAATCGTCGTTCCTTCGTTCGCGACCGACATCTCAAACGCGCCATCCCCAGTTCGCGCATTCACTCGAATAGGGCTCGAGCGATCTCCATGGGCGAGAGCGTTGGCGAGAAGATTCGACAGCATTTGGCTGATCCGCGCGCTGTCGCAGACCACAGGCGTTTCGATCGCGCATTCCCAGTGAATGACGCGCTCCGGCCAAGCGATCTGTAGTTCGCGAACCACTTGCCCCAGGGCTTCGCCCAGTCTCCTCTCGGAGATCGGATAGTAGGAGATGCCGCCGCCAAGCCGCCCACGAGCCAGGTCGAGAACGTTATCGATAAGCTCGGTGATTCGAGCGACGCTCCGTTTGATGGTTCCGATAACTTCCATCCCGTCTGGGGTTTGGGGAAGCAGCCCAAGCACCTCGGAGCCTGACTGAATGGCGGCGAGCGGATTGCGGAGGTCGTGTCCCAACACCGCGATGAACTGCTCTCGAAGCTTGGCGGCTTCACGTTCGCTTAGGAGCGCCGCGCTGCTGGCCGCCATTTGTCCTTCGGCATCGATATGCATCGCAATGAGATCGGCGAACAGGTGAAACATGCCGATGATCTCAGGCGTGTTGACTTTGGCGGGCCGGGGGTCGATGGCGCAGAGGGTGCCAAAGAAATGTCCGCTGGCGAGCGTAATGGGGACCGAAATATAGCTTTCGAAGCCGTACAGTTTTGGCGTTGGATGGCCGCAAAACACATCATCTTCGGAAGCATGGTCGATCACCACCGCCTGGCCAGACTCCCGAATCTCATTACAGATCGTGGTCGCGATCTGAAGTTCGGCGCCCGGAAGCAGGCCAAAAGCAATCTCGTCCCGCACTGCACACGCAATCCACTGGGTTTCGGTGACTCGCGCTACCGCTGAAAATCCAAGCCCGGTCATGCGACACACGACTTCGAGGATTTTATGCACCGCACCGATTCGATTGATCGAGTCAACGACCCTCGCGATCCCCTCCTCCGGTTTCCTTTCGAGACTATCCAACTGTGCCAAGTCTACTGGACGAGCGTTTCCAATTGGTGTCGTTGATTCGTTCAGTTGCGAGTCCGTGCGGACCGAGATATTGGCGTCCATCTCTTGGATCGGGTGTAGCCCGCGCCTAAGCCCTTCTGTGTTCATCTGCGGCCCTCTGCGGTGCCTTCACAAGAGACCTCAAGCGTTTCTTAGACCCAATCTGATCCGAACGACAGAATATACAAGTTGACAAAATCGCATTTCAGAACCTTATAGGTATGAAGCAAAGAATCTTGCCTTCTCGCCTCTACTTTTCCCGTAAAAGGCTGGGGAGAAAGCCGAAGATCGCGCCGCAGGGCAATCGAAGATCGGGAGGGCCTGGGGATAGAGGGTTTGAACTTGAAAGGTCATCCCAGTCTGACGTCTTCGTCCCTCGTCCCAAGGCCCTGGTCCGCTGGTCCAACTTCAACAATCTCGCCCACATACGTGGTAGGGCCAAAAACGTGCGGTTGCGAGGAACCTAAAAACGGACGGAACAACCCTAGAAATTGAACCTAGTGCACAAATAACCGGAAATTCAGTTCCCCGCAGTTGAGAAACGAGTTCAACCCAGTGGTCTGGGATCTATAAGCCTCAATCCAGACTAAACCTTGATCCGCAGCGTGATGATCTCGAACGGCTTGTAGTCCACCGGGACCGCGCCATCGAGCATCTCGATCTCCTGGAGCACGGTTTCCTCAAAATCGCACAGGGACGCCGACTTGATCGGGAGGGCGCAAGACAGCTCAGCTCGACCGCGGGCGTTGTGGCACTCGTACAGCCGCACGATCAGGTCGTTGTTATCCTCCGCCTTCTTCACCGCCTCGATCACGATGTTCCGATCGTCGCAGTGCATGAGGGGAGGCAGCGCGCCGTTCTCGCCCCGCTTGGGATTGAGGAACGCATGCCGCACCGGCGCATTCAGGGCATAGGCCGACTGCACCACGCCCGCATAGTTGTAGGGGCCGTAGTGGGGTAGCAGCACGTAGGCAAACCGATGCCGCCCCATGTCGCACTCGGGATCGGGGGCCTTGGGCGAGCGCAGCAGGGACATCCGCATCACGTTGCCGTTCACATCGTGCCCATACTTGGAATCATTCAGGAGCGCGATCCCCTGGTCGCCTTCGCAGACATCCACCCACTTCTGTGCGCAAACCTCGAACCGGGCCATGTCCCAGCTCGTGTTGTAGTGGGTCGGCCGCTCGACGTTGCCGAACTGGATTTCGTAGGTCGCCCGCGCCGCGTTCACGTTCACTGGGAACGCGACCTTGAGCATCTTGTCCTCCTCGTGCCAGTCGATCTCGGTATCGAAGCGAATTCCGGGAGTCGGGCCTAAGCTGATTCGCTGGCGAATCGTGGACTTGCTGAACCGCTTCACGACCTCCGCCGCCACGCGCACGGGCCCGCGCTCGACGATCTCGAAGCTCTCGCTCTTGACGAGGTCGATGGCGGTCTCGTAGGCGAAGACGTCCACATCCCAAGCGCTCCAAAACAGGGGCTTGTCTTCCAGCAGTTGGAACATGTTGGCGAGCTTGCCCGGCTCGATGAATTCGCTTCCGTCTTCCAGGCTCTCGATGCTCGTGATGTTGCCGTTGGTATCGAATCGGACCGACCATTCGTGGTTTTCGATCCGCCGCGCGCCCGCCTTCAGGCGATTCTTGGACTTCATGGGAACGTCGCAAAGATCGGCCACCGAAACCGTGCCCAACGCCGTGTGGGGAGTCTGGAAGATGAGTTTGCGCTCGCCGAACTCCTCGACCAGTTGAACCGGCATCAACTCTTCGCCGGTCTCCAAGGCCGTCGGCGCCTCTGCTTCGGACCAGGGAATTTCGCCCTGGGTCGCAACCTGGGAGTTATGGAATAGCGCCACCGGCCGATCCATATCTTCCGTGTCCATCCGCTGTCCGATCTTTTTCAGGCTGTTCTCGACGATATGGTTGCCCATCTCCGCGATCTTCTTGTAGTCGATATCCGAATCACGATAGACCTCGTTCACCGAGGAGCCGGGAATGATGTCGTGGAACTGGTTCAGCAAGACCAGTTTCCAAGCCGCTTCTATATCCTCCGCCGGGTAATCCTTGGGGAACCCGGGACTGAAGCAAGCCAGCAGTTCGGCGTCTCGAAGCAGGAACTCGCTGACGCGATTGCCCTTCTTATTGGCGGCTTGGCTGGTGTAGGTGCCCCGGTGGAGCTCCAAATACAGCTCGCCTACCCATGTGGCCAAGTCCTTGGACTTGGACTTCGCTTCCCGGAAGAAATCGATCGCCCGCTTGCCCGCTAGCATTTCGGGGTAGTTCGGGGCGAGACGTCCGCGTCGGATGAATTCCAGGTGCCGCTCGGTTGGTCCACCCCCGCCGTCGCCATGGCCAAAGATGTAAAGCGATTGGTCGGCGCGGGCGTGGTCTTTGTAATTCTTGACCGACTTGAGGACTTCGTTCGGTTCGCCGCTGGCGTTGTAGGTGTCGGCGGGCGGGAAGTGGCTCCAAACCTTGGTCCCGTCGATCCCCTGCCACCAAAACGTGTGGTGCGGAAACTTGTTGAACTGGTTCCAACTGATCTTCTGGGTGAGGAAGTATTTGATGTTGAATTTCTGAAGAATCTGGGGAAGGGCGGCCGAGTATCCGAAGACATCGGGAAGCCACATGTCGTGGGTTTCAAAATCCAGCTTGTCCCGAAAATAACGCCGACCGTAAAGGAACTGCCGAACGAGCGACTCCGCTCCGGTCAGATTACAGTCCGCCTCCACCCACATCGAGCCCACCGGCTCCCACTGCCCCCGCTTGATCGCCGCCTTCACTCGCTCGTAAAGCTTGGGATACTCCTTCTCGAGCCACTCGTACTGGCTAGCCTGGGAATGCACGAACACGTACTCGGGGTACCGCTCCAGCAACCCAAGCTGAGTCGCGGTCGTGTGGGCCATCTTTTTCTTAGTGATCTCGATGGGCCACAGCCAAGCGGTATCCAAGTGGGCATGGCCCACGGGATAAAGAGTGTGCTTGATGTCCCCGCTGAGCGAACCCATCGCATCGCGAAGAATCTTCCGGCATCGAGGAATGCTCTCCCGAATCGCGTCGCTGAAGGTGTTCGCGACGTCATAGAGCGCGCGCAGGATCACCGTGTAGCTCGGGTCTTCCTTGTCGATCGAATCGCACAGGTCGAGCGTGAACTCCACGTCGTATTTGAGGTCTTTGACCTCGCGGTCGATAACAACGACTTCGGCTTTTTGCACCTTCTCAACCAGCGCCTCGCGCTTTGGCTCTTTGCCGTGGACCCTAGTCTGAGGATTGCTCGTGTAGACCTGAACGTACACCTCGATTCGCTTGTCTTTGGTTGCTTTAGAGCTGGGGAACATGGTTCCGTCAAGCCAGCCCATGTCGGTGTGGGCCCAGTCGATCCCGCACCAGGGGGAGTTGTCCTTCCAAACCGTCCGCTCGCCCCCAACTTCGGCGACCACGGCGATCTCCCGCTCATGCATGCTCGAGGGAACGTCGCCGCTCAATCTAAACCAGAAGGTGGTGTATGCGGGCCCGTACTGAAAACCGGGCTCGACCAGTTTCCAAGCGCCTTTCTTGGCTTCGTTCTGGGTGGCGACGGGGGCGTCGTTGAATTCGATCGTCAACGGCGCGCGCTCGCCATAGATGCGGGGTTCAAGTTCGTTTTTGAGGAATTGGCCAATGCGGCGGCGGGTCAAGTCGGAATGCTTAAGCATGATGGATCAGGAAGGTTCGCCAGTTTACTCCCTTGGGTGCGTCGGTTTGGTTTAGCTCGGATTGGTTTGGATTTGTTCGGTAAGCCAATGAATTGATAGCCAACCTAACTAAACCCCACCAATCCTAACTAAATCGAACCTCCCCTAACCAACCCGGAGAGCGCCAAAAAGACTGAAATCCGCGAACCCAGTATCGATCGAGGTTGTTAGCTCGGATGGGTGTTGAATCGGTTTCGCGCCCAACGCAACCAAGGCCCGGGCTCCGCGAACCACTTCGTCCTTTTCTCCAGGTTCAGGCTCCCGGACTAAGATATGCGTCAGGCCACGACGAATCGCCGATACCGCCCCGTGCCAAGTGCCACCTCCGCGAAATCTTGCTTCAGCCACCACCGTAATCCGCCCCGCCGCATAGATGAGCGCGTTCCTCTCCATGGCTCGGCCAGTGGAGAAAGGCTCTTGAGGCTCGCAAAGCGAGACGACGATTTGACCTTCGGGAATCGGGGAATCCAACCGGTCAAGGCCATGCGGAGCTACAAGAAAGGTGTGCCCGCCATGCCGGCCAGCCGCATCAAGCGCCGCTCTATCGCACCCCATCGCCCCGCCACTGACGACCCGATAATCAGCATCCACCGCTGAACGGGCGATCTCCGCGCAGAACCGGTGAACCTCGGGCTCGACTTGCCGACTCCCGAC